>JACRNO010000084.1 GCA_016234855.1 Deltaproteobacteria bacterium
ATGAAGACCGTCATCCTTTGCGGTGGCCAGGGCACGCGCATACGCGACGTCTCCGATGACATACCGAAGCCGATGATACCGGTCGGAGGCTTGCCCATACTCTGGCATATCATGAAGTACTACTCGTGCTGGGGGCACAAGAGCTTTGTCCTGTGCCTTGGGCACAAGGGGCAGGTGATAAAGGATTTTTTCATCAACTACGAGGCGCACACAAGGGATTTTACGATAAACCTCGGCTCCGCGGTCAAGGCGATTGCCTATCACAGCGTCCATGACGAGGCCGACTGGGAGATAACCATGGCCGATACGGGCCAGGCAGCCATGACCGGCGCGCGGGTCATGAGGGTGCGCAAGTATCTGGCGGGCGAGGAGAACTTCATGCTCACGTACGGCGACGGCGTGGGCGACGTCGACCTCGAAAGGCTCGTCGAGTTCCATCTCTCGCACGGCAGGATAATGACCGTCACCGGCGTGCTCCCGCCCGGCAGGTTTGGCGAGCTTATGAGCGGCCCGGGCGGAGCGGTCACCGAGTTCAACGAGAAACCGCAGGCGACCGGCGGCAGGATATCCGGCGGCTTCTTCGTATGCAGGAAGGAGATATTCGATTACCTCGACGAGCGCGAAGACCTCGTCTTCGAGCAAGGCCCGATGAGGCGGCTCGTGAAGGACAACCAAATGATGATGTACGAGCACAACGGCTTCTGGCATCCGATGGACACGTACCGCGACTACTCGTATCTCAACTCCCTTTGCACGCAGTCGAAGGCCCCGTGGATGAGGTGGCGTAAATAATATGGGCGTATCTTTTCTCGATTTCTATAAGGGCAAGAGGGTGCTTGTTACGGGCGACACCGGTTTTAAAGGCTCGTGGCTTTGCCTGTGGCTGCGTGAACTCGGCGCGGAGGTGGCGGGCTTCGCCCTTCCTCCGGGCCGCGAAGACGACCATTACAACCTGCTCAAGCTCGGCGATATGATACGCCACGTATCAGGCGATATCCGCGACCTCGACTCCCTTGAGGCGGCCTTCGGCGATTTCAAGCCGGAGATACTCTTTCACCTTGCGGCGCAGTCGATTGTCAGGGTCTCTTACGACTCGCCCAAGGAGACCTTCGACACCAACGTCGGCGGCTCGGTAAACGTGCTTGAGGCGGTGCGCGTAACGCCGTCGCTGCGTTCCGTCGTATACGTGACGAGCGACAAGTGCTACAGGAACAACGAGTGGCTCTGGGGCTACAGGGAGAACGACGTCCTCGGCGGACATGACCCGTACAGCGCGTCAAAGGCCGCGGCAGAGCTGATATTCTCTTCATATATGGACTCGTTCATCTCAAGGCGCGACGGGCTGGGCGCGGCCTCTGTAAGGGCGGGTAACGTCATCGGCGGCGGCGACTGGTCGCCTGCGCGCATCGTGCCGGATTGCATCAGGGCGCTGCGAGAGGGCAGGCCGATTGAGATAAGGAACCCTCATTCGACGCGGCCGTGGCAGCACGTGCTTGAGCCGCTGGCCGGATACCTCCTTCTTGGCGCGAGGCTCTACGAAGACCCGAAGGCATTTTCCGGGGCGTGGAACTTCGGGCCTGACGACGACGCGGTCAGGACGGTTGGCGAGCTTGCGGAAAAGATTGTCGGGCGCTGGGGCGCCGGAAGTCTCAGAATTTCACCGTCGGCGCATGCCCCGCACGAGGCCCGGCTTTTGAGGCTCAATTGCGACAAGGCGCGCTCTTTGCTTAAATGGCGTCCGCGCTGGGACTTTACTACCGCGGTGAACGAGACGGTTGACTGGTATAAAGAGGTCTCCTCAGGCGTTACCGCGCTTGCGGCTTCGAGGGCGAGGATAAAGGACTATACGGAGGTCTTGAATGATTGACGGCGTCACGATTACTCCATTAAGGCAATTCTGCGATGAGCGCGGCAAGGTGATGCACATGCTGCGGAATGACTCGCCCGTCTTCCAATCGTTCGGCGAGATATATTTTTCATCTGTCTACCCGGGCGCGATAAAGGCCTGGCACCTGCATAAGCGCATGACGCTCAACTACGCCGTGCCGTTCGGCAATATAAAGTTCGTCCTCTACGACGACCGGCCCGGAAGCCCGACAAAAGGCAAGGTGCAGGAGGTCTTCCTCGGCCCGGACAACTATCAGCTCGTGACCGTGCCTCCGCTCGTGTGGAACGGTTTTAAAGGCGTGGGCGCGGTTGCGGCCATAGTGGCCAATTGCGCTACGATACCGCACGACCCGGACGAGATAGTCCGCCGCGACCCGTTCGACCCGTCCGTGCCGTATGATTGGGGGATAAGGCACGGATGAGCGCCAGGACGCTGATTACCGGCGGCCTGGGCTACGTCGGCGGCAGGTTGTATCAGGGGCTTAGGTCGAACGCCTCCCTTGACCTTTGTCTCGGCTCGCGCCGCATCCCCGCCGTCATGCCGCAGTGGGCGCGCGGTCTTGAAGTAATACCCATGGACCTCTCATCCGACCAATCCCTCGATGCCGCCTGCGAAGGCGTCAACTGTGTCATACATCTTGCGGCCCTCAACGAGATTGAGAGCGCCAAAGACCCGCAGCTTGCGCTTGAGGTGAATGCCGCGGGGGCGCTGCGCATGCTGCGCGCTGCCCAGCGCGCCCGCGTCGAGCGGTTTATATATCTGTCCACCGCGCACGTCTACGGCTCGCCGCTTGCGGGCGTCATAGACGAGCGGACCGTGCCGAGGCCGGTACATCCTTATGCGATAACACATCGCGCTGCCGAGGATTTTGTCCTTGCCTCGCACGACAGGGGCGGTATCGTCGGTATAGTCTTGCGCCTTTCCAACGGCTTTGGCGCGCCCGCTGACCCGGCGGTCAACCGCTGGACGCTCCTTGCAAACGACCTTTGCAAACAGGCGGCTACCACGGCCAGCCTCGTCCTCCGTTCAAGCGGCCTTCAGCAGCGGGACTTTATCACGCTCGAAGATGTCGCCGCCTGCGTGGCTCACTTCATCTCCCTTCCGGTCGAAGCATGTGGCAACGGGCTCTTCAATCTCGGAGGCGGCAGAACGATGAGCGTGCTGGCCATGGCCGAGCTGGTGGCGGCACGCTGCGAGGTGGTGCTCGGGTTCAGGCCTGCCATAGAGCGTCCTGCGCCCGCGCCGGAAGAGATGTCAACGCAAGGCATGCTCGATTACCGGATAGACAAGCTGCGCTCGACCGGATTTTCTCCCAGAGGCTCTTTTGAAGCGGAGATTGACGCAACGCTAAGGCTCTGCAATGACGCCTTTGGACGGGGTTCATAGCGATGCGGCGCGACCCTCAAGCGGCGACTGCGTTGCCGCGCGTCTCGGTCGTGGTGACCACCTATAACCGCGCCGGTCTTCTCAAGGAGACGCTCTCCTCCATCCTCTCCCAGACCTTTACAAACTTTGAACTCATCATAGTCGACAATATGTCAACGGACGGCACCGGGGCCTATGTGGTCTCCATCGATGACGGGCGGATAAGGTATTTTAAAAATCCGAACAACGGCGTGATTGCCGTTAACAGGAACTTCGGCATCAGCCGGGCAAGGGGCGTATATATCGCCTTTTGCGATGACGACGACCTGTGGGAGCCTGATAAGCTCAAGGCGCAGACGGCGTTTATGGAGGCAAACCCTGAGGTAATCTTGTCGTTCGGCTATGCGCGGGATTTTTATGACTCGGACGGCGGCCGTCTCGATGGCACCCTGAAGTTTTCAAAGGCCGAGTGCGACTCCAAAAACAGCTTCGAGAGCCTCCTCTCCGGCAACGCGGTGGCGACGCTGACCGTCATGGTTCGCAAGGCCGGTCTTGAAGACGCGGGCATCTTTGACGAGGACCCGGCCCTGATGACGGTAGAGGATTACGACCTTTGGCTTCGCATGGCCAGAGGCGGCGCGATAGCCTGCATACCGCGCCTTCTCGGCCGGTACAGGCTCCATTCGCTCAGCGCGAGCGGCAACGAGGCCTCTCAGAAAAAAAGGCTCCTTGCCATAGTCGAGAAGTTTAAAGACAACGGCTGGCTCGATGCAATCCTCGCAAAGAAGTTTGAGGCGCACGTCTGCTGGATGATAGGCAACGCCGCGCTCGGCGCTCGCGACAGCGGCTACAGGCAGTGGTATCGCAAGGCCTTTGGCCTTGACATATCCGCCAAGACCCTGCTCGGCGCCTTCTTCTGTCTGCTGCCGTTTTTCATGGCCAACGCCGCTTACCGCCTTTTGAAATGGTTCAAGTCGAGACGGCTTGCCTGAGCGCCTGTTTGATATTTGACAGGGTTGAAGGGCTTTGCTAATATGAAGTCGTAGCGGCGCGAGGATGTATTCAACCGGAGAGGCCGAGATGACGACGCATGACGCTATCGTGTTCATCATAGGGTTTGCCGCGGGGATCTCGGCGGCAATTGCCGGTATTGTATATCTCGCCTATATCACTGGCAATTCGCTCCGAAAGGGCGAACGGGAAGGCGAAGGTTCGAACCTGTGAGAAATGAAAAAAGGGAGTTAGCTGACTGCAGCTAACTCCCGGCTTTTTTTGGTGGAGCTGAAGGGGATCGAACCCTTGACCTCAAGACTGCCAGCCTTGCGCTCTCCCAACTGAGCTACAGCCCCGCTACATAAAAGTTGCAAAACGTATTTCTTATGCTATCATTGCTTCATCTCGCGCGGCAATTGTCCGTCCAAATATATGTAACACCCAAAGAGTGTCTCTGTCAATCGAAAATATCCGAAACGGATATCTCTTTCGGGCGCGATGCAAGTGTGCATCGCCGAAGGAGCGGTCGATTTGCATACGAGTCCTTTGTATGCGCGGGATTATCCTTTTTTGCGCGTTGAAGATAGTTGACAACGCTTTTTATAAATGATAGAGTCGGCTTGAATTAGGGATTCTAACGTCGCCGGTACGCTTGCCGGTTCCACGGCGGCGCAGTTTCAATAAGGCGTCACGCAGTTATCAGAATCTTCAAAAAAATGGAGGAGGCAGCAATGGCAAAAGCACTTACCAAGTCACAGATTGCGGATCAACTGGCAAAGAAGGCCGGCACCACGAAGAAGCAGATGGTTGAGATCATGAATGATCTGGCCACCCTTGCCTACAAGGAAGCGAAGAACGCTTTCACAATCCCGGGCATCGGCAAGCTCGTTCTCGTCAAGAGAAAGGCTCGCATGGGCAGAAACCCTCAGACCGGCGCGGCCATCAAGATACCGGCCAAGAAGGTCGTGAAGTTTCGCGTGGCAAAGGCCTGCAAGGACGCGGTGCTCGGTTAATAACCGGCATTTGCGCCTCTGGTCTTTCCGTTCGCAAAAAAACTTTGACGTGTCAATGAAGTGAACGCCCCATAGTCCGTGACTATGGGGCGTTTCTTTTAACAGGCTGCTGAAAAAGCTCCATCTGCGGCGTTGTCTTCGTCGTTCGTCACTGCGGCGCACAACAAAGTGCGCCTCATTCCTCACTCCTCGACGCCTTGCATCTGGAGCTTTTTGAGCAGCCTGAATGAATTTGTTTTTTTAGCGGCCTGTTAATCCCAACGGCCTTGTCTTTAACGCCCATCTGAAGTATATTATCCTTATGAAATGTCCATTCTGCGGCTATATTGAAGACAAGGTGATAGATTCTCGCCTGTCCCAGGACGGCTCCACCACGCGCAGGCGGCGCGAGTGTCTCAAGTGCGAGAAGCGCTTCACCACCTACGAGCGGGTGGAGGAGGCCTGGCCCCTTGTCGTCAAGAAGGACGGCTCGCGCGAGCAGTTCGACAGGACGAAGATACTGGCCGGAATCATGAAGGCGTGCGAGAAGCGACCGGTCCCGTCCGAGGCGATAGAGGCGGCGGTGGGCCGCATAGAGGCCCGGTATATGGAGACGAGCGAGCGCGAGGTCTCTTCGCGCGACGTCGGCTCCGCCGTGATGGAGGAGATAAAGGGGCTTGACGAGGTCGCATACGTGCGCTTCGCCTCCGTCTACAGGGAGTTCCGTGATATAAGCGAGTTTATGCGGGAGTTGAAAGACCTCATAGATATCAAGAAGAAGGGCGGCTGAGTGGCGGCCCGTCCCGTTGATAAGGCCGCCTCCGGGCGTTTCATGCGTAGCGCCATAACGCTTGCCGCAAGAGGCGCCGGCAGGACGAGTCCGAACCCGGTTGTCGGCGCGGTCATTGTAAAATCCGGGCGCGTCGTGGCCGAAGGTTTCCACAGGAAGGCCGGAGGGCCTCACGCGGAGGCGGCGGCATTGGCGAACCTCAAGGCGGCGGGGGGCAGGGCAAAGGGCGCGGACGTCTACGTCACGCTTGAGCCGTGCTCGCATCACGGCCGCACCCCGCCGTGCGTTGACGGCCTCATAGAGGCTGGCGTCAGGAGGGTCTTCGTCGGCATGGCGGACCCGAACCCGCTGGTCGCGGGCTCCGGCATGAAAAGGCTCAGGGCCGCCGGCATAGAGGTCGTCAGCGGAGTGCTCGAGGATGAATGCCGCGCCCTTAATCCGGCCTTTATCAAATACATCACGACAAAGACCCCGTATGTTACCGTCAAGCTCGCCGCGTCGCTCGACGGCAGGATTGCCGTCGCAGGCGGACAATCAAGATGGATAACCGGCGAGGCCGCGCGCAGGTATGTCCACAGGCTGCGCGCCCTGTCGGACGCCGTTCTTACGGGCAGGGGCACCGTGGCAAAGGACGACCCCGCGTTCACGGTTCGAGATTGCCGCGGTCTGAATCCTCTGCGCGTCCTTCTTGATACCGCGTTCAGGACGCCGCTTGGCGCGGCCATATTCAAAAGCTCGCCCACGGACAGGTTTCCTTATCCTGCCATGGTCTTTACGACGCTTGCCGCCTCCCGCGCAAAGATAACAAAGGCAGAGGCCTTGGGCATCGAGGTCGTGGTCGTGCGCAAGGGCGCCTGCGGGGTCGATATAAATGCGGTAATGGCCGAGCTTGGCAGACGCGAGGTTACGAGCGTGCTTGCGGAAGGAGGAGGCGCTATTGCGGCCTCACTTTTGAAGGCGGGCGCAATCGACAGGGTCTCGTTCCACGTCGCGCCTATAATCATAGGCTCTGACGGCGTGGCCGCCGTCGGCGGGCTCGGGCTAAAGGCCGTTTCAGGCGCGCCGAGGCTCAAGCGCGTAAGCGTAAAGAGGCTTGGTTCGGATACGATAATCGAAGGGGACGTCTCGTCCGGAGACGAGTGAGCGATGGAGGCAGGGGGTTTGGGCTTGAAAAAGGGGATTGCGATATTCCCGGTGACAGAGCGCGGATACCGGCTTGCGCTGGTTGCGGCAGGCCGACTTCCCGGCGTTGTCGTCTACAGGCCCGCTGAACTCAAGGCCGGCGGTTTAAGGAAGAAGGCGGCCGCCGCGTTTGAGTCCTGTAGCGGCCTTTTTTTCATTTCGGCAGCCGGCATCGCCGTAAGGACATGCGCCCCGTTTCTGAAGGGCAAGCATCTGGACCCGGCGGTTGTGGTCATGGACGAATCCGGCCGCTTTGTCATAAGTCTCATATCGGGGCATCTCGGCGGTGCGAACGAGCTTGCAAAGGCCATTGCGGATATCTACGGCGCAACGCCTGTTATCACGACGGCTACCGATGGCGCGGGCCTTCCGTGCATCGAAGACCTTGCAACGCGTTTTAATCTCGCAATAGATGACGTTAGAAAAATCAAACTCGTAAATACCGCAATATTAAACGGCGCGAGGGTCTTTGTAATAGATGCGGACGCGCCCCGCCGCAGACGTGCGGTGGAGGCCTTCGGCCCATCCGGCGCCTTTACCTTCCGCGGGCGCATCCCGGCGCGTATTGCGCCCGGTGACGTCTTTGTCGTTGTCACGCCTTTTACGGATGGTGTGTCTTCGGTGCTGCGGCGTAAAGCCCTTGTGCTTTGTCCGGCTGAGTTTGTGGCAGGGGTAGGGTGCCGCAAAGGGGTCTCGGCCGAAGAGGTCGGCTCGGCCATAAGCGCGACGCTTAAAGACGCCGGGGTCTCGTTGCATGCGTTACGGAATCTGGCCAGCGTGGATATAAAGCGCGACGAGGCCGGGCTTGTGGATTTTGCGAGCCGGGCCGGGCTCGAGATAAGTTTTTATACCGGGGCGAGGTTGAACAAGGTAAAAGCGCCGTCGGGCGGCAGCGTGCTGGTCATGAAGGCGACGGGCACCGGCAGCGTCTCAGAGGCGGCTGCAATATTATCGGCGGGGGCAAAGAAGATATGGACTCGAAAGAGAAAGTTCAAAAGGGTAACCGTGGCGCTGGCAAGGGCCGCATCAGCGTCGTAGGCATCGGCCCGGGCGGCCTTGCTCATCTTACGGCAAAGGCGAGCGGGACGCTCGCCTCGGCAGAGGTCATCGTCGGTTATACGCGCTACGTCGACCTGATAAAGGACATGATCGCGGGTAAGGAGGTCTTTACGAGCGGCATGACCTTCGAGGTAGAGCGCTGCGCAAAGGCCGTTGAGTTTGCGGCGGCGGGCGCGCGGGTGGCGGTCGTATCTTCCGGCGATGCCGGGATATACGGCATGGCCGGGCTCGTCATGCAGCTTGCGCATAAGGCCGGGGGCCCTGTGTTAGACATCGAGGTCATACCCGGAGTGCCGGCCTTCGTGGCCTCCGCCGCGATACTCGGCGCGCCGTTGATGCACGATTTTGCGTCCGTCTCGCTCTCGGATCTGCTTACCCCGTGGACGAAGATTGAAGAGCGTCTGACGGCGGCCGCATCCGCCGACTTCGTCATCTGTCTCTATAACCCGAAGTCGTCCAAACGCACGGAAGGCCTTGCCATGGCCGTTGATATCATCTCAGGCTTTAGACCGGTCTCCACGCCCGCCGGGCTGGTTCGTAACGCCACCCGCGAAGGCGAAGAGGCGCACCTGACCACCCTCGGCGGCCTTGCGCAATATTACGAGAGGATTGATATGCTCTCGATAATCATCGTCGGGAATTCCCAGACCATAACCGAGGCAGGCCGCATGATAACCCCGCGAGGGTATCAGGGGGTTTGATTGTAAAGGCTAATGCCTCCCCCTTTGGAAAAGGGGGAGGCATATAATCCCCCCCTTTTGTAAGGGTCTTAGGAAGCAAAGGTTGGTTATAGGGGCGTCTTTCGGAACTGTTTTAACAGTTCCAAATACATGTTACCGCATCTATGATTGAAACGGAATTCCGTTTCTTTCAAGTGCAAATAAAAAGTATGTTTGTGCAGC
>JACRNO010000001.1 GCA_016234855.1 Deltaproteobacteria bacterium
ACCAAAGACGGGTTCAAGGCCGCGCCGCTGCTCATAACGGCATGCGCCGACCCGAAAGAGGCGTGGGTAAGAAAGTCCGACAACAGGAACTACGCGTGGGTGGACGTGACCATAGCCTTGACCGAGATGATAGGCGCGGCAACCGCCGAAGGGCTCGGGACCTGCTGGGTCGCGGCCATCGAACCGGAACGCGTCAAAAAATGCCTTGAGATACCGGGGCATATCGATGTCGTAGCGATAATAGCGATTGGCTACCCCCTCGGAATGTCAGACCTTGTAAGGGAAGATAAGACACGTAAACCTTTAGCCGGGATAATCCATCATGGCAAGTGGTAAGAAGACCAACGGCAAAGAGACCGAGCCTGAAGTCACAACCCTGAGAAGCGAACGCAGGCGGCACCTGCGCAAGCAGGTCATCGTCCTGAAGATACGCGGAGAAGACGCGGCAGGGGTCTTCTTCGGCTACGCAAAGACGGTCGGCCCGGGCGGGATGTTCATCACCTCCGTCAACCCGCGCAACGTCGGCGAGGAGTTCGAGCTATCCTTCAACATCACGGAGGCCGCGATAACCGTGCGCTGCAAGGCCATGGTCGCATGGCGCCGCGAATACAACCCCAAGCTTAAACAGGAACCCGGCATGGGAATAAGGTTCATCGACCTGGACACCAAGACTCGCGATCGCGTCATGGACTGGGTGGAAAGCCAGCAGGCAAAATAACCGCCGGGAAATCAGAAAAAAACACGTACCCTTTAGACCGGTGTCAACGCAGATGACCGTGCCTTGACATTAACAAGAAAACGCAGCGCAAACCCGCGTATCACGCAGTAGCACCTCTGTCTGTCCTCTATCCCTTGACGCTCCAGACCGTGCCGGAAGGCGTATCCTCGAGCACGACGCCCTTTGCAAGCAGTTCGGCCCTTATCTCGTCGCTGCGCTTGAACTCGCGCGCCTTCCTTGCGGAGTTACGCTCGGCTATAAGCCGCTCGACATAGGCCGCGTCAACCGCGGCAATGGCGCGTCTGCGTGCCGCATAATCTTCAGGAGTGGCGCCAAAGACGCCGAGAAAGGCCGCGACCTCTCTGAAGAGGGCGAGAGAGGCGGCCAACTCGTCAGCAGAGGGGGCAACGCCTGCACCCCTTGCATCGTCGAGTATGCGGTTTATCCGCGTCACCTCGCCAAAGACGATACCGATGACCCCTGCCGCGTTAAAGTCGTCTTCCATCGCCTCCGTAACTAAAGCGAGCTTCTCGGCGACAAGCGCGGCCTTCATGGAAAGGGCTGCAGGGCATTCCTGAGCTATGCGGCCGACGGTCTTGTAAAAACGCTCGAGCCCGGCCTCGGCCTCTTTAAGAGAGTCCTGCGTATAGTCGATAGGGTTTCTGTAATGACTGCCGAGGAGGAAGAGGCGCACGGCCTCGCCGGTTTGATTTTCCAGCACCTCGCGGATATTTAAAATGTTGCCAAGCGATTTGCTCATCTTCTCGCGCTCGATATTCACAAAACCGTTATGCAGCCAGTACTTCGCATAAGGGGCCTTGCCTGTGGCAGCCTCGCTCTGGGCTATCTCGTTCTCATGATGCGGGAAGATAAGGTCTTTGCCGCCGCCGTGTATGTCTATACGCTCGGCAAGGTGCACCATGCACATGGCGGAACATTCTATATGCCAGCCCGGCCTGCCCTTGCCCCAGGGGCTCTCCCACGCAGGCTCCCCGGGCTTGCTTGCCTTCCAGAGCGCAAAGTCAAGCGGGTCCTGCTTGGACTCGTTCACATCCACGCGCGCACCCGCCTCCAACTCGTCTATCTTCTTGCCGGAGAGCTTGCCGTAATCGGCCTTGCGCCGCACCGAGTAAAAGACGTCCCCATTGGAGGCATAGGCCATGCCCTTATCGATAAGCGTTCGGGTCACCTCGATTATCTTTTCTATCGTCTCTGTCGCCTTGGGGCGCACGTCCGGCACCGCCACACCGAGGCTCGCCATGTCCTCGTCAAACGCCTTTATGTAGCGCTCGGCAAGCTCTTCCGAACTTACACCTTCCTTGTTGGCGGCCGCGATTATCTTGTCATCCACGTCCGTATAATTGCGCGCATACCTGACCTCATAGGTCTTGCGCAGGTACCTGCTGATTACGTCGAAGGCAACCGCGCTCCTTGCATGGCCTATGTGGCTCATGGCATAGACCGTCGGGCCGCAGACATACATGAGGACCCTGCCCTGCGTGAGCGGGACAAACTCCTCTTTCTTTCTCGTAAGCGAATTGTAGACCTTGAGCGCCATGATGAACGATAACCGCCTTTTAATATTGCAGTGCCAAAGGTCAGACCTTACGGCCTGATTGCCGTGCCGAATCAATTTGAAATCATAAGCTAACCAACAAACCTGCCAAGCCTGTCCATGACCTTCTTTCTTCCAAGCAACCCCGGAATCTTCGCCAGTTCGATACCCTCGGTCATGCCGGTCAGGCCGCACCGTATCGGCATGAAGAGCCGCCTGCCCTTTTCGCCTGTCGCAATCTTGACCGCCTTTATTATCCCCTCATACGCCGCCTCGTCGAGTGATGCGGCCTTTGCAGCCTCGTCTAAAAAGGCCTTTATCACGGCCTTTGCCTGCGACTGGGCAAGGCACTCGGCAGCCTCGGCCGTTAAGGTCAGCTCATCGATAAACGGTGATATCAACCCTTTTAAATCGGCAACGGTCGCGGCATTGGCCCTGACCGCAGCTATGACCTCTGCTACATCAACGACATCGGTCGGATAACCGGCAAGAGACGCAAGGCGGCTAACGTCAGCCGCCGCAATCGCGGCCTTGTTAAAGACCTTGAGCCTCGCCATGTCAAAGACCGACGCGCTACGGGAGAGTCTCTTGAGATCGAAAGAGCCTGCAAGGGCCGCAAGCTCAATCAACCCGTCGCCCCCGCCTCCGACAGGAGTCCAACCAAGGCGGGCAATGGAATTTATTACCGCCTCAGGCAGATACCCTGCATCGCGCAGCGTGAATATCGAGGCCGCATCATCGCGCTTACTCAACGGGGCCTTGTCAGTCCCGAGCACAAGCGGGACGTGGGCATAGACCGGCACGCCGAACCCGAGCGCCTGAAAGAGCATTATCTGACGCGGCGTGTTCGAGAGGTGGTCGTCCCCGCGTATGACGTGAGTTATACCCATCAGGGCGTCGTCCACGACCACGGCGAAGTTATATGCGGCAACACCGTCGGACCCGATAATGACAAAATCGCCGTATGCCCCGGCCTCGAAGGTCAAGGCGCCGTGCACCTCGTCAATAAACCTTACTGGCCGGTGCGGCGTCTTGAACCTGATGACCGGCATTGCGCCGCTCACACCGCCCTGCGGCCCGGCCTCGCGGCACCTGTTGTCGTAGCGCGGGGCGACCCCTGCCTTTATCTGCGAGGCCTTGAGTTCGGCCAAGCGCTCCTTCGTGCACCAGCACGGATACGCGGCCTCGTGCCTTACGAGCCACTGCGCGTAGCTTGAATAGAACCGCAACCGCTCCGACTGCCTGTACGGCCCGGCCTGGCCGGGCGCGTCCGGCCCTTCGTCCCACTCGAGCCCGAGCCAGCGGAGATCCTCCATGATGGCGGTCTCGAATGCCGGACTTGAGCGCAGCGTATCGGTGTCTTCGATGCGAAGGATGAAACTGCCGTTGCAATGCCTGGCATAGAGCCAGTTGAAGAGCGCGGTGCGGGCATTGCCCAGATGCAGGTATCCCGTTGGCGACGGCGCAAAGCGCGTGCGGACCTGAGCGCTCACGGCCCGACCTTCTCGTCCAGAAGGGCCACGGCGTGCGCGGCGATACCGGCAAGCGCGCCGGTAAAACCAAGCCCTTCCTCGGTCTTGGCCTTGACGTTCACCCTGCCTTCGGGCATGCCCAGGACTCTGGTGATATTGGCGGCCATGGCCGCGATGTGAGGGGCAAGGCGCGGGGCCTCGCAGACTACGGTAGAGTCGATATTGACGACCTTATATCCGGCCGCCGCAACAAGCTCACCCGTCTTTGCGAGGAGCGTCAGGCTTGAGATGTCTTTATAGGCGTTGTCCGAAGGCGGAAAGTGTCTGCCGATGTCCCCGAGACAGGCCGCGCCGATGAGCGCGTCGATAACCGCGTGCAGGAGCACATCCGCGTCCGAGTGACCGAGCAGCCCCCTGTCGTGCGGCACAATAACCCCGCCGATGATGAGCGGCCTGCCCTGGACAAGCCTGTGTGCGTCGTAACCATACCCTGTTCTCATATCGGTTGTCCGTTTGCGGTTATCGGTTATGGAACCTCTGATTAATTCATTTTTTCTGTCATTCTGAGGAGCAAAGCGACGAAGAATCTTGTAATTAGTTGATTTGCCAAGAAACTAGATTCTTCGCTGTGCTCAGAATGACACCATTGTGAAATTAATCAGAGATTCCTTATCGGTTTTCAAAAGATACAAGGCCGTCTTACCGATAACTGTCAACCGCTAACCGATACCTGATCTACAGCCTCGTAAAACTCCTGTCAACCGCATCAAGCGTCCTTGCCACGTCGTCCTTGCCGTGCGCAAGGCCGACGAAGACGGCCTCGAACTGCGACGGCGGCAGGTATATGCCGGCCTTCAGCATCCTCGTAAAGTATCTTGAGAAGCGGGCGCGGTCGGCGGTCTTCGCGTCGTCGTAGTTCGCCACGTCCCTGTCGGTAAAGAAGACCGTAAACATGGAGCCTGCCTGGTTCACGCGGCACGCGACCGAGCGGCGCTTTGCTATCTCGCGTATGCCGTTGCAGAGCGTCGTCGTGGTCTTTATGAGTTTTTCGTATGTGCCCTTGCGCTGCAAAAGGCTCAACGTCTCGATGCCCGCGGTCATGGCGAGCGGGTTGCCTGAGAGCGTGCCAGCCTGATATACCGGCCCTGACGGCGAGAGCATCTCCATAATCTTTCTCCTGCCGCCGAAGCCGCCGACCGGCATGCCGCCGCCGATTACCTTGCCAAGACAGGTGATATCCGGCGTGACGCCGTAGACCTTCTGCGCCCCGCCGTAGCACAGGCGAAAACCGCTCATGACCTCGTCCATGATAAGGAGCGCGCCGTAACGCTTGCAGAGCCTGGAAAGGCCTGAAAGGAAACCGGGCTTGGGCGTAACCACGCCCATGTTGCCTGGCGCGCCCTCGACTATGACGCATGCGACCGCGTTCTTCTCCAGAATCTTCTTTACCGAATCGAGGTCGTTGTACACCGCGTTGAACGTGTGCCTTGCAAGGGCCGCGGGCACGCCCGGGCTGTCCGGCACGCCGAAGGTCGCCGCCCCGCTCCCGGCCTTGACAAGGAGGCTGTCGGCGTGGCCGTGATAGCAGCCGTCGAACTTCAGGATATTATCGCGCCTGGTATAGGCGCGGGCAAGGCGTATCGCGCTCATCGTCGCCTCTGTGCCGGAGCTTACGAACCTGACCATATCCATTGACGGGAAGGCCTTGAGCGTCTCCTCTGCAAGGGTTATCTCAAGCTCGGTGGGCGCGCCGTAGGAAATCCCTCTGTCAGCCGCCTTCTTTATCGCGGCCATGACCTTTGGATGGGCGTGTCCGAGTATCATCGGCCCCCATGAGCCTATGTAGTCTATATAGACGTTGCCGTCGGCGTCATATATCCTGCTGCCAAGGGCCTTTTTTATGAAGAGCGGGCTGCCCCCGACCGCCTTAAAGGCCCTGACCGGGCTGTTGACGCCGCCCGGGATGATGCGCGACGCCTTCCTGAGTAGTTGTGCGCTCTTCTTCGTGCCCATCGTTATTACTCCTTTGAGACCTCTGAAAAAGTCCGTCTGCTTCGTTGTCTCGTCGCTCGTCACTGCGGCGTATATACAGAATACGCCTCGTTTCTCGCTCCTCACCGCCTCGCACCCGGGGCTTTTTGAGAGGTCTCACGAGTTATTCAGAGGTTTCCTCTTATTATTGATAATGACCAACGGCGTTTATCGTAACCTGAGCGCCAAACCCCTGTCAATCCAAAACTGGACAATCCAACATTGGGCATTGACACGGCATATACCCTATGATATTTTGGGCTGGCAAATTCTCCGAGCCAATCTCCCTAATGGGCCGCTCAAGCGGCCACGGGCATTGGCCGAAAGGTCCGGCTGGAAACGGCCGCGCCTCCCGCGCTTGGAAAGGAGATTGCCGAAGCCTTGTTCATTAACGAGGCCAACCCGCGCGCGGTTGGCCTCGTTTTTTTTGCCGTCAGACCGGACAGACGGCACGGGGCAGGCATCAACCGGTCTCACCTGAAAATCCGCACACCGGTTTTTATGCGGCCGCAGGGCCGAGCTTAAATAAAGAGCGAAGGAAAAAGATAATGAAAAAGATTACAACTCTTATCGCGCTTGCCTTGCTCGCCTGCACGGCGCCGGCACACGCAGCCGAGTTCCTGTACGGCGAGCAGACTAAGGGCGTAACCGTTACCGCAGCCGGCTCGGATATGACCTTCAGGGTCAGGCTCCAGCCGAGGCTCGACTACGGTGATATAATAAAGAGCAAGGACGGCAAGACCTATACAAGCGAGAGCGATATCTACTTCAGGCGCGCCCGCATCGAGTTTGGCGGAGACCTTGTTTCAAGGACAATCAGATACAAGGTCGAACTATCGGCCGACAAGTGGGAGAAGGCAGGCACGGCAACAACGGTGAGCCTCTACAACGCCTGGGCGCTCTGGCAAGGCTCGGATGCGTATAACATCATCGTAGGCAAGGAGAAACTCCCTTACTCGCGGGTCTCACTCACAACGGACTCTCAATCCCTGCTGATTGAAGGGCCGGTCTCGGCCGAAGACGCGAAGAAGGTCTTTGGCAAGACCGATGCCTATTACCAGCCCAAGGCAGGGGTGCGGGGCAGGCTCCTTAAAGGGATAATAGGTTATGAGGTCGCCTTTGCCGACGGCTGGTCAAGCGGCGAGGTCATACACGCGGCCCCGGCACGCACCGTCTACAGGTCGGGCATCCTGACCGTGGCAAGGGTCGAGCTCTCGCCTCCGGGTCTGGCTGAAGATAAGAAGAGCGACGCGCACCTCGGACAGGGCAGCCACCTTACCCTCGGCATCAACGCGGCACGCCAGGGCGGCATCGAATATGATACTGCCGTTGCAAACAAGGAGACGCGCACCCTCAGGGGCCTCGACCTCTCCGGCCACTACAAGGGTTTTACAATGCAGTTCGAATGGAACGAGTGGAAGATAGACTCCACAGACCCGGGCGTAAGCGGTATAACCCCTCGCGGCTGGTATGCTCAGGCAGGCTGGTTCATCGACAGCAAGGGCCTCAACATCGAGCCTGTTGGCCGCTACGAGTCATATAATCAAGACTCGCACTCGGTGGGCAGGGGCGAGGTGGACACGACCGTGGGCCTGAACTGGTACCTGAAAGGGCACAGCCTGAAGGCCGGAGTCAACTGGGTGCATACCAGATATGGGGGCAACGCAGCAGGCAGGCTCGCGAACGACAACAGCAAAGACGTGCTGCAGGTCCAGGCGCAACTCTATCTTTAAAGAGGTCTTGGCATCACAAATGCCCGTTCCGTTGGTCTGAATTGCAATCCGATACGCAATGAGATAGACCGGCTCGGCCCGTATCCAAACCTTAACGCGCCTGTAACACGGCTGTAACATCGGGGCGTTACAAAGTAAGATGGAACTCCTAAAAAAGGTGTTCTCTGTCATTCTGAGCATAGCGAAGAATCTCAGGCCTTCGGTAAATCAACAAGTTATAGATTCTTCGTCGCTTGTGCGCTAACGTTGTGTCTTTAGCGCCAAAAGCGCTTCTCAGAATGACAGATAACAAGGGGGGGTCAGGGGTCTCAAGATGGACGAAAGGAATATCCTTGCAAAGGCAAGACCGTCCGTAATCAAAAGACAACCGGTATGCGGCATATGGCTCTATTAGACAGGCACAAGGCCGACAGGCTCGGGGACGCGCTCTTCAAGGGCGCCGCCCTCTTTTTCGCCGTATCGGTCCTGGTCCTGATGGGCCTTATCTTCATCGTCCTGCTGGCCGAGGCCATGCCTGCCTTACGCGCCTTCGGCCTGAGGTTTCTCTACACGGCCGAGTGGGACCCGGTGCGCTCCGTTTTCGGCGCGCTGCCCGCGATATACGGCACCATAGTCTCGTCCGTCATCGCGCTCGTGATCGCCGTGCCCATAAGCCTCGGCATCGCCGTCTTCCTGACTGAGATGGCGCCAAAGCCGCTGGCCGGCCCCATAGGCACGGCCATAGAGCTGCTTGCGGCCATACCGAGCATCATCTACGGCATGTGGGGGCTCTTCATCCTCGCCCCCCTGCTCGCGGACCACGTCGAGCCGTTTCTGAACAACTGGCTCGGTTTCATCCCCTTCTTCAGGGGCGCGCCCCTTGGCATAGGCATGCTGCCCGCGGGTTTCATACTCGCCGTCATGATAATCCCGTTCATCTCGTCTGTTGCGCGGGATATCTTCCGGATGGTGCCGCCCATACTGAAGGAGTCCGGCTACGGCGTCGGCGCAACCAAATGGGAGGTCATACACCAGGTCGTCCTGCCTTATACGCGCTCCGGCATCATAGGCGCGGTCGTGCTCGGTCTGGGCAGGGCGCTCGGCGAGACCATGGCCGTGACCTTCCTCATCGGCAACTCGTACGATATCAGCTCCGAGCTCTTCAACCCGGCGACGTCCATCTCGGCTTCCCTTGCAAACGAATTCACCGAGGCCGTGGACCCGGTGCACATATCAAGCCTCGTGGCCCTCGGCCTCATACTCTTCGTCATCACGTTCATCGTCCTGGCCGCGGCCAAGCTCCTTATAAGAAAGACCGTTAACGGAGACGCAAGATAAGACCATGACCGGCTTTCACTACACAAAGAGAAAGGTCTTCAACTACGCGGCGCAGACCGCCTCGCTCCTGTGCGCGGTCTGCGGCATCGCCTTCCTCTTCTGGATACTCAAGGACGTCGCCGTGCTCGGCGCGGGCGGACTTGACTTCTCGTTCTTTACCGAGCTTCCGGCCCCGCCTGGCGAAGCGGGCGGCGGCATGGCCAACGCGATAACGGGCACGCTCCTCATCACCGTCATAGCTACCGCCATAGGCGTGCCGTCCGGCATACTGGCCGGCACGTACCTGTCGGAATACGGCAGGGGGGGACGGGTGGCGGCCACGGTCAGGTTCATCGCGGACATACTCGTTGCCGCGCCTTCCATTGTCATCGGCATATTCGTTTATGCTATAATAGTCAGGCCTGCGGGCGGGTTCTCGACCATCGCCGGGGCAATGGCCCTGGCCATCATAATGCTGCCGGTCGTCATACGCACTGCCGAGGAGATGTTGAAACTCGTGCCGGACGCGACCCGCGAGGCGGCGTTAGCGCTCGGAGCCCCGCACTGGAAGGTCACGGTGCTCGTCGTCTACAGGGGCGCGCTTCGCGGAATCACGACGGGCGTCATGCTCGCTGTTGCAAGGGTATCCGGAGAGACGGCACCGCTGCTCTTCACGTCGTTTAACAACGCATACTGGAACTGGAAGCTCAACGAACCGACGGCCACGCTCACCGTCACCATCTTCAACTACGCGATGGGGCCTTACGAGGAATGGCACGCTAAGGCGTGGGCGGCGGCGCTCCTTATCACGGCCGGGGTGCTTTTTGTAACGCTCGCGGCAAGGCTCGTTGTGCGAGGGAGGTCAGGCTCGTGACAGCGAAGATAACCATCAAGGGCCTTAATTTTTACTACGGCCCGAAGCAGGCGCTGCGCAATATCAACGTCAGGATAGGCGAACGCGAGATCACCGCGCTCATAGGGCCGTCCGGGTGCGGCAAGACGACCTTCCTTCGCTGCCTCAACAGGATGCACGACCTTTACCCGGGCAACCGTTACGAGGGCGAGATCATCCTCGACGACAGGAACATCCTCGAGCCCGGCCTCGACCTCATCAGGCTCAGGAGCAAGGTGGGCATCGTCTTTCAAAAGCCGACCCCGTTTCCAATGTCGATATCCGACAATATCGCCTTCGGCCTCAAGCTGGGCGGCATGCGCAACCGCAGGGAACTCGCCTCGCGAGTCGAGGCCGCTCTGCGGGTCTCGGCGCTGTGGGACGAGACCAAGGACAGGCTCCACGACTCGGCGCTCTCTTTGTCCGGCGGCCAGCAGCAAAGGCTTTGCATCGCGCGCGCCATAGCGGTCGAGCCGGAGGTCATCCTCATGGACGAGCCGTGCTCGGCCCTCGACCCGGTGGCGACGGCCAAGATAGAAGACCTGATGAGCGACCTCAAGAAAAACTATACGGTCGTCATCGTCACCCACAACATGCAGCAGGCCGCGAGGGTCTCGGACCATACCGGATTTTTCATGATGGGCGAGGTGATGGAGTTCGACCGCACGCAGAAGATATTCACCGCGCCGTCGAACAAGCTGACTGAGGACTATATAACCGGCAGGTTCGGTTAGACCAAGGAGCCATAATGACGAGAGAAGCCTACCACAAACAACTCAAGGACGTCCAGGACGAGCTTATCAGGCTCTCGGAGATGGTCGGCACGGCCTTGAAGGATTCCATCGAAGCCCTAAAAAACCGCGACATCGAGGCCTCGCGGCGCATAATCAAGAATGACGTCTTCGTAAACAACCGCCGCTTCGAGATAGAAGAGCGCTGCATCTACCTGATAGCGACCCAGCAGCCCATGGCGGTTGATCTCCGCGTGCTTGCCGCGATGATAAACGTGGTCACCGACCTTGAACGCATCGGCGACCACGCCGAGGGCATAGCCAGGATCAGCATATCCATCGGCGACGGCCCGCTCGTCAAGCCGCTCATAGACATGCCGGTGATGGCCGAGAAGGCCCTTTCCATGCTCCAGCGGTGCATGAAGGCCTTTGTCGAGCGCGACGCCGAAACAGCGAAGAAGATATGCGACGAGGACGACGAGGTGGACGCGCGCTACGACGCGATCTACGACGAGCTCATACACCTGATGATAGAGAACCCGAAGATAATAAAGGACGCGACATACATGATATGGGCGGCGCACAACATCGAGCGCATCGCCGACAGGGTGACCAACATCGCCGAGCGCGTCGTCTACATGGCGACCGGCAAGATGCAGGAGATGAACGTGTCGAAGTATTGAGCTGCCTTTGGGACGGACAGGGGGCGATTCGTCCCGCTGTCTTCACCCCCCCCCCCGGTATTGCCGCAGGGGGGCTTATCTATGGACGGGCCAAGCGCAAAAAGTTAAGATATCGCCCAGCGCCGATTTATGATAAAGTGAGCGAGAAAGCAGGGCAATACAATGCAGCAAGGAGGAAAGATGAAGTGTCCCGTATGCAACGTCGGCCAGGTGCAGCCCGGCAAGACGACGTTAACACTTGAAAATGACGGGGTGAAGCTCGACGTTCAGGGCGTCCCTCCGATGATATGCGCAAACTGCGGGCAAGAGACCGTAAGCGAAGAGGTCAAGGCGAAGATACTGAAGGCCGTGCAGGAAGCAAGCGCAGGGAACGCGCCAGGCGGGAACGCGTAGGGAAACACTGAAAGACTCAATGGCTTGTCTTTGCAACCCCTTCGCTATGTCATTCAGAGGATTAAGACCCCCGGCTAAACCATTCAAGGGCAGGCCTCGGCAACATCAGATCCCCTTATTACGTCATTCCCGCGTGTCTTTAGCGGGAATCCATAACTTCTTGATTTTACAGAGAGTGGATTCATCCCCGAATGTATTAGTCCCCGACTTAGACATTCGGGGACGGACTAAGACCTCGGGAATGACAGCCTGAAATAGTCTTTCAACAGCCTGCCATATGACCCTTACCACTATTCCAATCGAAGGCCGGATGACGAACCTTGAATTTACCGAGGCCCTCCTGCACCTGACCGGAGAGTTCTCGGGAAACCTCGACTTCTCCGTCAAGTCGAGCGGCATGCTCTCAACAAAGGCGGTCTTAAAGAACCTTCGCGTACGGATGCCGGGGATGGGGCAATTGGTTGACGTGGCCGGACACATGACAACCCCATCCGGCGTGGATGTGACCGTCTATTCCGAACTTATGCCTCCGGGCAAGGATATCCCGGCCGATAGGGTCCCCGAAAGCGTAGAGATATTCTGGCTGGAACAGGGCAAAGACGAGCCTGTCGGAAACCTGCCAATCAGGACTGAGAAGGGATAGTTGCCGTATGATTCAGCCGCCTCACTCCCCCCGCGCCCTGTCCACAATTCAGCCCAATAACGCCTCTTCGACCTGCGCAAGGCTTACGTCTTCAACAAAGACGCGCTTATCACGCGATTTGCCGCCCGCCTCTATGCTTATGGCGCTCTTTCTTATCTTAAGGAGTTTCGAGAAAAGTTCGATGAGCGCGGCGTTTGCCGCGCCCTCTACCGGCGGAGAGGTCAGCCTTACACAGAGCGCGCCGTTATGCGCGCCCTCGACCTGATTTTTTGACGCGCGCGGCCGCACGCGCACCTTGATGGATACGCCGTTGGCAGTGGCGCTAAAGGGGCTTATGCCGCCGGGTTGCTCAAGAGGGTTACAAACGGCCATATCCGTATCCAACAATAAAAAGACTGTTAAACGGCTCAGTTCAGAGCTTAAGTCTTAAATTAAACCGCGCATACACGCCACCATAACAGAAAAAGTCACGCTCCCTTTTTGTATAGGGAAAAAACCGACTCGCCATAGACAACAGGCACCGCTTCTAATGAATTAATGTGACATGCTGAATTTGTTAAGGCTGCTCAAAAAGTCCCAGATGCGAGGCATCAAGGAGCGAGGAATGAGGCGTATTTTGTGTATACGCCGCAGTGACGAGCCGGGGCACCCACGCCAAGGGGCGTGGGTCGGACAACGAAGCAGATGGGGCTTTTGAAGAGCTTCGCTCTTGCTGGTAAGGAAGCATCCATTTAGAATGTCCGCCTTTGGCGGACTGCCAGACAGCAGCCTTCTATTCTTTCCTGCCGAACGGCCTCACCCTGTCCGCGGCCTCGTCCAACCTCGAAGCCTCTTCCTCCTCAAGCAGGATACTGGAAGAGTGGTAGTCGATGACGGCCTTGATCGAGGTCTCAAGCTCTTTGCGCTGTTTCTTGAGCCGGAAGATCTCTTCCTGCAGTTGCTGAAGGCGGGTCTGGGCCTGACGGACTATGCCCTCGCCCTGGAGCCTTGCCTCGGCTATTATCAGCTCGGCCTCCTTGCGCGCGCTACCCTTGAGCTCTTCGACCATGCGCTGGGCGGTCGTGAGGGTCTCGCGCAGTACGGTCTCGTTGCCCACGAGCGCATCGAGCCGCGTCAATGCGTCCTTGAGCCTCTCCTCAAGAGAGGCGATATCCCGGCCCGCATCCTCAAGCGCCTCGGCCGCAAGGTCTTTCAAGGCCTCGACGTCGCGCGGGTCGTAACCGCGCATCGTCTTCTTGAACTGATGAGCGCGTATGTCCATCGGCGTTATCTTCACATCCCACCTCCCGTCCTGAAACTGTAAGCAAGGTCCATAAGCGTCTTTACGACAAACCACTGCCCGAACTTGAGGATTAATATCACGATTATCGGGGAAATGTCCATCCCGCCCATATACGGTATGACCCTGCGTATCGGCCTGAGCACCGGCTCGGTCGCCTGATAGAGGAACCGGACGATGGGATTGTACGGGTCCGGGTTGACCCACGAGATGATGGCGCGTCCGATAATGATAAAGAAGTAGATATCAAGGACAAGGTCCAGGAGCCTGGCAAATGTGACTATGAGATTCGTTATTGCAAACATCGAGCGCCTCTTTTTAAGAAAACCATGATTAATGCCGCGAAATTGCCATTCTGAATCAAGACCTCGGCAATGACAAATTCCCGTATACGTCGTGTGCGCTAACGTTATGTCGTGTGCGCTAACGTTATGTCTTTAGCGCCTTTAGCGCCTTTGGCGCCATTCTCGCAAGCCTGCCCTCGAATGTTTTAGCCGGGGGTTTTTGGCGGGAATCCAGTTCCCCGTCAGATACGCACGGGGACATGCTTTTGGGAACGATAGATTCCCGATTAAGACCTCGGGAATGACAAATATAGTCTAAACAGGGCAAACCCGGCCTACCCGCCCCCGGCTATCTCGGTTGCGCGTCTGGTAGCCGCCTCAACTGCCTTGACGAGCGTCTCCTTGAAGCCCCCCGCCTCTAACGCCTTTAGCCCTTCTATGGTGGTGCCCCCGGGCGAGGCAACCATCCGCCGGAGTTCGCCGAGCCCAAGCGGACTTTCAAGCGCCAGGCGCGCCGAGCCGAGCGTCGTCTGCACGGCAAGCAGCCTTGCCGCCTCGACACCGAGGCCCAGGTCGACCCCCGCCTCCATGAGCGCCTCCATGAAGAGGAATACATAGGCCGGGCCGCTTCCGGAAAGCCCGGTCACCACGTCCATCAGCCTCTCGTCATCTACCACGATTGCCGTGCCCACGGCCTCGAATATGGCCCTTGCAAGCGCCACGTCACCCGTGCCCGCTCCCGCGCCCGCGCAGATAGCCGTGATGCCCTCTCTTACCGTTGCCGGGGTATTCGGCATGACGCGCACTACCGGCACAACCCGCCGGACGCCAGAGGCGGCAAGAAACCCCTGTATCGTACGGGTGGTGGCGCCGGCGGCCGCGGAGATGATGAGCTTATCGCCGTTCATCCCAAGGGCGGCCGAAGAAAGCGCCTGCTCGATATCCTTCGGCTTTATAGTCAACAGGACTATCCCGGAGTTCTGGACGGTCTCGGCGTTGCTGTTCGAGACCTTTATCTCGTAGGTCGAGGCCATGTAGGCAAGCCGGTCGCTCGCCACGTCGCTCGCCGTAATCTGGCTCGCGTTGACCTTGCCGGACGAGAGCAGCCCCTTGATGAGCGCCTCGGCCAGGTTGCCGGAGCCCAGAAAACCTATCGTCTTCCTGGTGAGCATCTTATAACCCCTTGCATCCATACGGCCGCGACCATGACATGGCCGCGCATATAATATCATCAAACATCAACATCGCGCAATACCCCGGAATCCTGCGATTTTTATGAGACCGGCCATGGGAGACGAGGCGGCTTCGAGCCGATAACCGGTTGATTGGGGTGGTAATGGGGTAACCATAAGCAGGATAAGGCCCGACAGCCCAGCCATGGCCGTATTGAAACGGTCTACTTGTGCGGCCTCTGGCCGAATATCGCGGTGCCGACCCTGACGAAGGTCGCGCCCTCTTCCACCGCGACCTCGTAGTCGCCGGACATCCCCATGGAGAGGTTGCGGATAAAGACGCCGGGTATCTGCTCCTTGTTGACGCGTTCGGCAAGACGCCTCAGGGTTATGAAGTACGGGCGCGAGGCCTCGGCGTCGGGCAACGACGGGGGTATGCTCATAAGACCGGTAAGGCGGAGCATGGGCAGCGCCGAGATGCCCTTTGCGAGCTTGATAACGGCGTCAGGGTAAACCCCGGCCTTCGTCTTCTCTTTGGCTATGTTGACCTCGATAAAGACCTCCAACGGCTCTTTTGCGCGCTTATTTATCTCAGTCGCAAGCTCGATGGTATCGACCGTCTCTATAACGTCAAAAAGCTCGACCGCGACCTTGACCTTGTTCTTCTGCAGATGGCCAATGAAATGCCATTTTATCGAGCCGTCCCTGACCTTTTTAATCTTCTCATCGGCCTCCTGAACGTAGTTCTCGCCGAAGATGCGCGCGCCGCCGGACAGGGCCTCTTTTAGCTTTTTTGCCTCTACCGATTTTGTGACGGCAATAAGGTTGACCTCGCCCGGGTCGCGCCCTACCTTACGCGCGGCCTTGGCTATGCGCGCCATTACATCAACAAGATTTTCGGAGACCATTGACGCCATCAATATAGTCCTGCTCTATACTGAGATGAACTCATCGTTAAACCAGAAAAAGAACCCTATCTGCGGCTTATCACCGCCAATAGAATCAAAATAACTCCTTTATAGCACAAATTTTACCTTCATTCAAAGAAAAATCTTCAAAGATTCGCTGAGATACGCGATAATCCGGGGCTGCGCCTGACAAACGGCCCGCCTGACCGGCGTTGCACTTATTTTAGCAGAAAAAACCGGATGGTGCGGCATGACCATGAATAAACCGCCTTAAAACCCTGAGCCAGCCCCCTTCCCTTGAAGATTAAGTATGCAAACCTCTTATCAGGCCATAGACGCAACGGGTAAAAGACGGCTCAAGGATCTCAAACCAAACGGTTAAATCAGTGGGCCGACGATGTACAGCGAGCCAATCTCCCATATCGCGGCGATAAAGAGGAGTATTATCGCAAGGAAATATATATCCGCGCCGTCGCGCATGGCCTCGCGCATGGCCTCTTTGCGCGTGGCGCACCTCTTCCTGCCGGGCCAGACAAGGGTAAGGCCGATGTCCGTGCCAACGGCCGACGTCAGGCAATAAGCGCCGAATTCGAGGATAAAGGTGCCGTAGAAGGCAACCGCTGCCCCTGACGAATCGACAAGCCCGTATGTCAGCATACCTACGATAAAGCCCCTCCATACCGCCAGGAGATACGGCATGAAAAAGACCAGACCGGTCGCGGTAGTGGTGAAAAAAGCCCCGACAATGAGATTAAAGGCAAACGTATAGAATATCTGCAACGGTATGCTGCCGCCGAGGAAACCGGTCAGCGGCTTCAGGTAGCCGACGTCTTTAAGCTCTCCGAGCGCCTGCTCTCTCAATTCAACGGCCGCGGGTATCCCGTTTGCGATAACCCACTGCCCAAAGATAAAAAATGCCACGTGCGCAAGGGCGAAGAATACTATAAGGTTGCGCCTGCGCCTGACAGCATCTATCGACCTCCTTAACTGACCCGCCACGTCCATTAGCCGTTCTCCTTGCCTGCCGAAAAACCCTCAGGGGTTAAACTATACACCAACCACAGCGATATTACATTCATTTTCTCGACCTTTTACAAGACTAAGCCATACCGCACAGTTACGGCATCATAAGAATATTATCAACATGACGCCGGCCAGCATCACCGCGCTGCCGAGGAGGCGGTCTGTGAGGTTAGCCTCCTTGAATATGAGCCTGCCCATGATGACGCTCCACAGGAGCGAGGTCCTCTTTATGGATATCATATATGCGACCTGCGTAAGGCTTATGGCCATGAAGTGAGTGCTAATCATCACGGCGGTGCACAGACCGATGGGCAAAAAGGCCCTGGGCCTTGAGAAAACGAGCATAAACCTGCCGCGCCAGACGAGATATGCGCCCATCACGAGCGCGAGCATGAAAGGATACGCAAACCCGAAGAAGACCGGGCTCGAATGCTGAACCGCCACCTTGCCGAGCGTGGACGTAAAACCGTAGATGAACGCTACGATCATCATGAGGAGCGAGCCCGGCTCCTTGAAGGCCGCCTTTATCGGGGCAAGAAGCCCCCGGCTCGATGCGCTGGCGTTGAGCAGATACGCGCCCGCGGCTATAAGGACTATGCCGGCCACGCCGCCGCGGGTCGGCAATTCTCCAAGAAAGACGAAGGCGAAGACGATTATAAAGACCGGGCTCAATGCCATGAAAGGCACGGTGAGCGAGAGCGGGGACAAACGTATGGCCTTGACGTAGAGGACGAGTCCGGCTATCTCAAGGGGCAGGAGGATGGCGACAGTCCGCCAGAAGACCCAGTCAAGCGACGGAACGGGTATAAAGAGGAAACCCAGGGCCAGGAAGGGCAGGGCGTAACCCTCGCGCACCCAGACGATGACCATGTCTTCCGATGAAGCGAGCGCCTTCTTGCTGAAGACGTCGGCCAGCGAGAGGGCAACGGCGGTGGTAAGGGCCAATGGCAGCCAGTGTATCAAGGTATACCCTTATGCCGCGCACGGGCAGGAAGAGATTAGCAGGCTGTCCAGAATTAGGGAACCTCTGATTAATTAAGCCGAACTGTCATTTCGAGTGTAGCGAGAAATCTTGTTCTTTAAGCAATTCAAGGAATTACAAGATTTCTCGTCGCTTGTGCGCTATCGTTGTGTCTTTGGCGCCAAAAGCGCTCCTCGAAATGACAGACAACAAGAATAAATCAGAGATTCCTTAGAGTTTTTCAGCAACCTGTCAGGGCCTGAAGAAATCTTTGCGGCTGCCGTCAGCTCACCTTATTCAGCCACCCATTTAGGAAGTCCGCAATGCAGGCATCTGCTGGCCAACGGGTTCTGCCACCACCCCTTTACATGATACCGCCCGCCGCACCCCGGACATCTGAACGAGGCAAGCCTCCAGGCAGCGACCGCATAGGCGACGACCCATGCAACCGCCGCTATTGCTGCCGAGACCGGGGTTATCGACAATATCCGGGACAATACTACGACAAGGCCGACGACCGGCAGGTAGGTAAGGAGTATGAACCAGAAGATATTGCGCCTCTTCCGAAGGTCAGCCCATTGGGATTCGTAGGTCATCTGGCCGCGCCCTTTTTCTTCGTCCCCGCCTTGTAGTGACAGGCGTCATATTTGCCGAGAATCCCCCCACCACCCCTTTTCAAAGGGGTGGTGAGCTTCTTGCAATACAGCCCGCCGGTCTTGCAGCAAATTTCCTTACACGGGTCTGGAAAGACCGCATGAGGACATCTTATGCAGATAAGCGCTGTCAAGCCCGCTCCCGTATTACTTTTCCATGTAACCCTTGCACGGTATGCCGGGACGCACTAACGGCCCGCGTCCGGCGTATCAGCTCTCGTAGGTCTTTTCCGGTTTATAGGTGCTCTCGGCCATCTTGGAGAACATGTCGCCCCTGATGGTCGTCTGCTCGCCGCAATTCGGACACTTGATTACCGTGCCGTCCGGCATCTCTACGGCCTTCTTCTGAAAATCCTTGTTGCAGACCGGACACGTTATGGTGATCTCTATATCCGCCATGACTATACCCCTTTCCCTTTCTTATTGTTACAAGCCGGCCAAGCGCCGCTCCTGCCGCAAAACGGTATCAATATTAATACCATAAAAGCGGCCTTGCGGCAAGACCGGGTCTCAGCCCTCTTCAGCGGCGTGAAGTTCAAGGATACGCTTTATTATGTTGGTGGTGGACCTGCCCTTTACGAGCGCGACCCTCCTTATGCGGCCGCCGTTCTTCCTCACCGCGTCGTAGCCGACGATATCCCGCGCTGCCCAATCCGCGCCCTTGGCAAGGACGTCCGGCCCTATAGCCGTAATAAGCGCAAGGGGCGTCGGCTCGTCGAATATCACCACATAATCGACGCACTCAAGCGCCGAGAGCACCTCGGCGCGCTCGTCCTGCGGGACTATCGGTCTCGTCGGCCCCTTTATGGCGCGCACCGAGGCGTCGCTGTTCAGGCCCACGACGAGGCAGTCGCCGTAACCGCGCGCCTTACGCAGGTACCTGACGTGTCCGGCATGAACGATGTCGAAGCAGCCGTTTGTAAAAACGACCCTCGCCCCGCGAGCGCGTATCTTTTCAAGCGCGGTCTTAAGGGCGCGCAACCCTTTTATCTTGCTCATAATGAAAAGTTATCACAATCTAACCGCCCTCGCAAGGGTAAGGACGCTGACCGAGGCGCCCGCGGACTTCAGGACAGCCGCGCATTCGCGCACGGTTGAGCCGGTCGTCATCACGTCGTCCACAAGCAGGACGCGCCTGCCTTTGACGTTATCCGGCCTTGCAACGGCAAAGGCCCCCTTGACGTTTATACGCCTGTCTGCCGCCTTGAGTCCGGTCTGCGACGCGGTCTCGCGCACCCGGGAGAGCAAGGTGTAATCGATTGGGAGCGAGAGCGTTGACGCAACCTCTTGCGCAAGCAGGAGCGACTGGTTAAAACCCCGCCTGCGCAGGCGCGCAACATGCAGCGGCACCGGCAGAACCAACTGCGGCGCGGCATCGAACCGCGCCGCCTCCGCGCTCAGGGCGCCGAGTCCGGCGGCCAGGCTCACCCTTGCGTTGAATTTAAAGGCGGAGACGGCGCTGAGCACGGCGCCTTCATAGAGATACGCGCTCACCGCCTGGACAAACGGCGGCGGCTCCTTGATGCACTGTCCGCAGGCGTGCGCCTGGGCGCTCGCCGAGGCGAACGGAGTTCCGCAAACCGTGCATACCGGCCCTTTTATGCGCGAGGCCTCGAAGGCCCGCTCGCAAGCCGCGCAAAAGCTCCGGGCAACGACGGCCTTCTCGCACAACGGGCACACGGGCGGGAAGAAAAGGTCCAGGAATGAACTCAGTATCATGGCGCTATATCCGGGTTACCCGGCAGGGTCTTCGTAGCGCAGGCCTGAAGGCCTGCATGTAATCAGGGCAAATCCCCCCCAACCCCCATTGTGCGCTCGTGTGCGCTTGTGCGCTAACGTAATGCTTTTAGCGCCTAACGTTATGTCTTCGGCGCAACGTTGTGTCGTGTGCGCTGACGTTATGTCTTTAGCGCCTTTAGCGCCTTTTTCAAAGGGGGGGAGTCTGAGCCCTGAGCTACGGCCGGTCGGGTCTTTGTAGCCAAAGGCGCGCAAAGGCCGGTTCATCCCCCGGCATCCGGCGTCCCCATCGCCTGCGCGCCCCCGGCCGCAGGCAAGGTCAGGTGGAAGGTGCAGCCGCGCGGCGGGTCGTTCTCCACGCTCAACTCGCCGTTGTGTTCCCTTGCTATGGCGTAACTTACGGACAACCCCAACCCCGTGCCCTTACCCGGCTCCTTGGTGGTAAAGAAGGGCTCGAATATCCTGCCAAGCGTCTCATCGGGTATGCCGCCGCCCGTATCCTGAAAACTCATCATGGCGCAGCGCCGGCCGCCGCACATGGCCTCTTTTGTGGTTATCCTGAACCTGCCGCCGCCATACATCGCGTCCCTTGCGTTAGCGGCTATGTTTATGATTACCTGTTCGAGCCTGTCAACGGAGCCGATGACCGGCGGCACAGGCGAGAGTTCGAGGACGATCTCTATGGAGCGGCTGGTGAGGAGTTCCCGCACGATAAGGAGCGCCTCTTTTACGACGAAGTTCAGGTCGACCGGCCCCTGCTTGACGCATTCGCCGCGGGCGAAGACCCTCAGGTGCTTTATGACCGTCTCCATCTTGGCCGATGCGTCTACGACGAGCTTGAGCTTTTCATACTCCGGCGCATCATCTTCTTTACCGCGCAGGAGATGCTGCGAGAGGCCCTTTATGACCGTAAGCGGCTGGTTCAGCTCGTGGGCAAGGGCCGCTGAAAGCTCGCCAAGCGCCGTGAGCTTGCTGGTATGCACAAGTTGGTCCTGCGCCTCCTGAAGCCTGCCGCAGGTCAAGGCCAGTTCGGACTCGCTCGCGTCCAACTCCCGCAGGAGCTGAAAGACGCCGCTCCTGAATTCCTCGAGATACTCCACCCGCGCCGCAAGCTCGCCTTTCGCCGCCTTGAGTTCCCCAACGAGCCTTGTCTGCTCGCTCAGGTCATAGACGGTCAGGACATAGGCCGCAAAGACGCCCCTGTCGTCATAGACGGAGGCCGCCGATATCGCCGCCTCCATGCCGCTGCCGCCGGTCTTCCGTATCCGCAATACCAGACGGTCCAGGCGGCCGTTCATCAACAGTCTGTCAACCGCCGATTCGCCATGGCCATACCAATCGCACAGGGAATCGAAGTGCCTATCGATAAAATCCCCGGCAGGAGCCTCCATGAGCCTGACAAAGGCATCGTTGACAAACGCGATATGCCCGTCTATATCAAGCACGACGACAGGCGCGGCCATCGAGCGCAATACGGGATACGCAAGCTCGGATGTCTGCCTGCGAACGTCCGCTATCTGCGCGGCAAGGAGGTTTCTTTCAAACATCTTACCGTCACCCATTGAACTGGAACAGCCGGCCGGGGCGCCGGCCGGCTTCAAACCGCTCCGTTTCCGTTAGCGGATGTTCGGCCGTGATCCGCCCTGTCTTTATCCGCCCCATTGGCCTGCTTGAGTTTTACGAACCGGTCTCTTATCTCCTGCATCTTGAACTCGCGGCGCACGGCCAGGAGCGCGAACTCCTCAAGGTCCTTCACCGTACGCTTGAGTTTTTCAGACGTCTCCTCGGCCTGCGACTTCGCGGCTAACAGTTCCTCAAGCATCCTACATCGCTCCTGGGTGTCCCTGCCTACGCAGCGGACGGCGGCAACGCTGCCTTGCCTCCATATCGGCGCGCAGGTGAACTCGAATAAATCGGTGCGTCCGTCTTTCAGGACGAGCGGAAGTTCCAGCCTCTTTACAGGCTCGCCTTGCAAAATCCGCTTCATGGCGTCTTCAAAATGATAACCCGCCCCCTGTTGAATAAGACTCGTAAAAGGCGTACTTACGAGCTCGGTGGGCGTGTAACCGGTGGCAACGCAAGCGGCGTCATTCATGTGCTTTATAAAACCTTTCTCGTCCGTCTCAACGACCGGGTCCGGCATCGCCATCAGCAGGTTGCGGCAATGGTGCGTCTCTTCCGTAGCCGTGTTGGTGAATTTATTGATGGCCTGCGCAAGCGCGCCGAACTCGTCGCGCCGCAGCAGGTTCACGTCTATGCGCGCCCTATGATTACCGGCCGAGAGTTCCCTTACGGCCCCGTCTATCGTTGCGATGGGCGCAAGCACCCTGCCGTATATGAAAAGAGAGTAGCTAACGACAAGGGCCAGCGCCGCCAACCCGAGAATGAACTCAAGACGCGCGTGCGAGCCATCGGAGGCGAACAACCCTATGAGCAAGGCGGCCGCGATTGAGATTGTAGTTAAGCAGAAAAATGCAACTGTGGCGCTACGGATGGTCATAGGCCTCGCGGACAATCTATGGTGTTATGGTCGTTTGATGAATTTCTTGTTGAGGCTGGAAGGACAGTATAAGCCTGCGGCGTCTTATGCCGGGCTTTTTACCTTATTAGTATATCAGATTCCCTTGAAAATAAAAGGCCTGCGGCCGGCCGGGCTAATTCCGTAAAACCGTCAGTCTGCAAATCGAGCAGGTCAACCGTTGCTTAAAGAGGTCAACCATGCATCGCAGAAGTTGTCGTAAGAGATTGAAAGCGCGTTGTTGAGTGCCTCGTCCATGCCCTTGCCGTCGCGGAGGTTCTCGAGCACGCTGCGCGCCGAAAAGACGCCGAACTCGCGCGTCATATACCTGGTGGACGACAGGCTCAACAGATAAGCCCATGCCGCCTTATCGGCGCTAAGACCCATAAACGAGCCTTCAAGACGGCGCAAGACGTTAGACCCGCCTTTCTTGTCCCTGGCCGCGATGGCAAATTGTTTAAGCGCCTCCTTCTCAGCGCTGTCGTCTTTGCCTTCCTCAATCTGCGCGAGCCCCTCGTTAAGCCAGACCGGCGCGCGGGCGCCGGAGAGCCTGTGAACGACCGCGTGCGTATATTCATGGAACAAGACCTTTTCCAGAAGCTCGCTCCTGTCCGTCACGCCCCCGGCCGGCACCTTTATCCTGCCGTCGTACAGGGCGCCGGCCCAGGAAGGCGAGCCGGTCACGTCATGGAAGTTCTCCCTCATATAGAGTACGGCCTCGATACGGTCCTCCGGGTAAAAATTCAGGTCGGAGCCCACCTTGTGATAGGCCTCCTCGAGCAGAAGGCCTATGACGTGCCCGGTCACCGCGTTCTCGCCGCCCTCGTATCTTACGATAAAGTTTGCGCCGTCGGCGCTGCCCATGCCGTTATCGGCCGTCGTCTCGGCCTTCAGCCCGGCTATGAAGTCCCGCAGCTTAACGTCGTCCGGCTGGAGCGCGGCAAGCAACTCATAATACTTGAGGGCCTCGTCCTTGCGGTTTTCATCAAGGGCCGCGCCCGCAAGCTGATAATAGACCCATGCGAGCGTCTGCCGCGCCGCCGGGTCGCCTTCCACCTGCTCAAGCGTATGGGCGGCCCCGGCCATATCGTTGAGCTTTATCTGTTCCTGGGCGAGGTTCCTCGCGATGATGACGTTGTCGGATATCTTCCATGCCTCTTTCAGATAGTCCCTGGCCTCGGTGTGTCTGCCCTTGTTCGACAGTTGCGTCGCGGCGTTATTAAGCACGGTGGCCAGCGCCTCGGCCGCCCGCGCCGATCCCGGGTGCAGGCGCATGAGATCGCGCAGCTGTCTCTCGGCGCGGCCGTACTCCCCGGCGTTTGCCGCGTCCGTCGCCTGAACGATCTCCGCGTCCAGGGGGTCGCCGGTCTCCGATTTAACGGCTATCTTTATCTCCTGCGCCTGTCCTATGACGTCCGACGGCTCCCGCGGACCGGGCACAGGCTCGCTTGTTGCCTGGCCTTGCCCCTGCCTCTCTCTCGCCTGTTTGGTGTAATATACAAAAACGGTTGCGCTGATGATCAATATCGCCACGAGCAGGTAAATGACCGAGCCGCCGCGTTCGCCGCCGTAAACGGCACGGCGGATATGGCGCGGGCTTACGGGACCTGAAGCGGCTTGCGCCCCGGCAAGCGGCCGCCTGGCATGAGACCGTCCGGGAATATTCCGTCCCAATAGAACGGCCGCCCCGAACCTGATTAGGGCTTTCGCGCCATTAAATAATCCTGTCATGGTTTCCTGTAATTTTTAAATACGGGCGGTAAGGGACGGCAGAGACATCAGGGCCATACGCCGGTCGCATCCGCATCCCGTCTTATTGATAACGACTGTGGGGACCGGCAAGAGACGGCCTTCGCATACATCATCCGGAACGTGGTGTCATCTTTACGCCCCGGCCGCGGCAGGCGCGGCCGGATAAGGGACGGCTACGGTCTCCTTCTCATCTTTATCGCGCCGAGTATCAGGTTTGAGATTACGGAGACGAACGCGAGTTCGTCCTCCCTGAACTCCCTTGTTACAACCGTCTGCGCGTTAAGGACTCCAAAAGGCTCGTCCCCTGAGAATATCGGATAGGAGTACATCGTCTTTATCTTATACTGCTCTTCTTTGGTCTCGGGAAAGTATTTGTAACGGGGGTCTTTGGAGATATCAGGTATGAGTTGCGGCTTACGCTCGGCCACGGCTGAGCCTGTTATCCCCTCGCCGATATTCAGCGCGGCCTTGCCGACCGCCTCCTGCGCAAGCCCGTATGTGGCGCGCAAGACCATCTGACGGCCGTCCCATAGATATATGGAGCAGACGTCCACGCCGAGCCTCTTGGCCGTCTTCTCGGCGACCGCCTTAAGGACGTCGTCAAGGTTATAGTCCGAAGAGGCGAGCATGCTTATCTCTTCGAGCGTTATTATCTCTTTTCTCTCCCTGTCGGCCCGCTCGGCCTCGAGAAAGAACCTGCCGGCGTCGTCCACCGCCAGCGGCAGGAGGCTTGCGCGGGAAAAATGCGGGTTGATGGCCTTGCTGGTCGAGGGGGCGGTCTTATACTCGGAGAAACCGCAAGCACAGGTGAACTTCACCCGATAATCGTCCACGCGCGAGGACTTCATCTTCTTGCCGCACTTCCTGCACCTGATTACTGAATCCATAACGTATGCGCCCCTTGCGGTATTTGCTCCGCCTAACGGGTCCATCCGCCGTCAAAAACGGCTCTGTCCCGGACGGCCTAATCCTTCGGCGCCTCCGAGACCGGCTGCTCCGGCGCGGACGGGGCCTCGGCGGCCTTTTCAGACTGAGCGTTGTCAACCTTCCCAGCCTCTTTATCAACTTTATAAGGCGCCGTCCCGGTATTCCCGCCAGGCGCCTTTTCAGCCTGACCGGACAACGGCGCGCCGGTACGCGGGAGCCTGAGGCTTACGACCTCGCCGGACCTGCCCAAGGTCCCGACCGGAGCCGCATCGAGTAAGAGCTCAACCCCGCCCGCATTGCCTATAATAAGCGAGAAGGTATCATCCGCCTTCCACGACACCGCCTCGCCAGGGCGCAAAAGCACGTCTATCGGCTCTGTCGCGTCGTCTATACGCACCTTTATCCAGGTCTCTTCGCTCGCCTTTACATAGAGCGTATGCCTGCTGACGCGCTGTTTCTCCGGTGACACGGCCGTTGGCAAGGACGGCTGGACGGCCTTTGCCGTTGCCGAAGGCCGCTGAAGGTTTGCCTGATCCGTTGGCGCGGCCTTGCCCGGGTGCACGGCCGCCGGTGTCGTTGCATCCGATACGGCCTTGCCGGACAGACCGGACGCCGGCGCCTTTGCCTCCGGCGCGGCCTTGACAGGCTGCTCAATGACAACCGGCTCTAAAACCTTCGTCTGCTCCGGCGCCGCGGTCTGCGCCTGCGCGGCCGGTTGCACAGGAGGCGCGCCGCGGTGCTTGACGGCGTATATGACCACGACGGCGATTACACCGAGGGCTGCAAGCCCGGAGGCAATCCACTTCAGGTAACAGGAAGGTATCTGCTGCGGTCTCTTGTCGGCGGCATTCGGCAGCGGGGTCAGCTCATAAGACTTGCCGCTCTTCTCCCTGAGATAGAGCTCGAACCTAAGGACCGAATCGTTGTCGTCTATGCCGAGGAACTTGCAGTATGCCTTGATGTAACCCTTTACAAAGGCCGGCTGGGGAAGGCTGTCGTAATCGTCCGCCTCGATGGCCTCAAGGTATTTAAGCGGCACCCGCGTGACCTCAAAGACCTTCTTGAGGCTAAAGCCCCTTGACTCTCTCTCTCTCTTGAGATGCTCGCCTGGACTTTCCATTCCAAATACCTCTAAGTCGCCGGGACTTATCGCCACACGTCAGCGCAGGCTCGGATCTGCCTGCAAAACACCGCTCGCGGACGCGTCCTGTCAATCAAACGGGATAACCTAACGACGCCTTGCCGGGTCAAAAAACCGGCAACCGCCTTATTTTATCAACAGAAGATACTCCCTGGCCGTTTTTGCCTGCTCGCTATCCGGGTTTACCGCGAGCGTATGCTCGAGCGAGCGCACCGCCCCTGCGTTATCCTTGAGCTTTATCAGGACGAGACCGAGCGCAAGCTCGGCCTCCTGATAGTCCGGGGAAAGGCTCAGGGCCTTGCGATAGGCCTCCGCGGCGCCCTTGAGGTCGCCGGTTTTCTCAAGCGATCCGCCCAGCCCGTAAAAACCCGGAACGTAATATGCGTTGCTTTCAACCGTTTTTTTGAAGGCGGCCGCCGAAAGCTTGTATTCTCCCTTATAGAAGTTCGCCCATCCTATGTTGGCGTGCGCAAGCTCCGGCGTGCCGTAAAAGATATTCGCGAGGGCTTTTTCAGACGACGCTATGGCGTCGTCCCACCTGCGTTCACTGAGGTATATGGCGGCCAGGTTGACATACGCCTCGGAGAATTTGGGTTCAAGCTCTATCGCCCGCTTCATCTCGCGCTCGGCGCCGTCGGTCAGGTTCCTTGCGAAGTAAGCAAGCCCGAGGGCGTTATGATAGGAAGGATCGTCGGGATTTTTCTCAACGGCAACCGTAAGCTCTTTCAACGCCTCGACGTACTTGCCGTCGTTGAGGTTTATCACCCCCATCCTGTAATGGATGGCGGCGTCATCCGTCCTCTTCTTCTGCGCCTCGGTCGTCTCGCACGAGACACAGGCGAGTATTAAGACCGCAAAGACCAGTATCCTGTAAGACTTGCGCATATTGTGCCGCTCCTGTACGGGTCACTCCCGCATGCCGCAAATGCTCCACGCCCGAAGACGCGCCAACACCCGTTGCGAGTCAGCGTCTTTACGCCTTCCTTGAAGAGGCTTCAGGCCGTCCGGTAATCGTAAGTTTACATTTTACAATATCACAAGTCCTCAAAGTGGGTCAACCGCTTAAACTCCGAGTACCTTGAGCGTATCTCCTCAAGGGTAAGGGTATTGAGACGCTCAAGGCTGAACGCCTCAACGTTGAACGAGGCCATGACGCTGCCGAAGATTATCGCCTTCCTTATATTCTCCTCTGTGGTATCGCCCGTGTTCGAGAGATAACCCATGACCCCGCCTGCAAAGGTGTCTCCCGCGCCCGTCGGGTCGAATATCTCCTCGAGCGGGTATGCCGGGGCCGAGAAGAACGACGTGCCGTTGAACATGACCGCGCCGTACTCGCCCCTTTTTATTATCAGGGTCTTCGGCCCGTCCTTCTGAATCTTGCGCGCCGCCTTCACAAGCGAAGGCTCGTCCGCGAACTGGCGCGCCTCGCCCTCGTTTATCACAAGCAGGTCCACGCGCTTGAAGAGCCTGCGCAGGACGTCGGGCTTGCCTTCTATCCAGAAGTTCATGGTGTCGCAGGCCACGAACTTGGGCTTTCTCACCTGGTCGAGCACCTTCAGCTGCAACTCCGGGTCGATGTTGGCAAGAAAGACGAAGGCGGTGTCCTTATAGGCCTCGGGCAGATGCGGGTCGAATGACGAAAAGACGTTGAGATGGGTCTCCAGGGTATGCGCCTGATTAAGGTCATAGTCGTACCTGCCCTTCCAGCGAAAGGTCTTGCCCGGCGCCTTCTTTAACCCTTCCACGTCTATGCCGCGCCCTTTGAGGTTTGCGATATGCCCGTCAGGAAAGTCCTCGCCCACCACGGCCACGAGCCTGACGTCCGTAAAATAACTCGCCGACGTTGAAAAATACGTGGCCGAGCCTCCAAGCGCCTCGTCCGCCCTGCCGAAAGGCGTCTGAACCGAATCGAACGCCACGGAACCCACTACAAGTATCCCCATGATATGTCTCGCTCCCTTTGTGTACGGTAATTTTTGTAACGGGATATCGGCTCGGTATCTTTAGATCAACCCTTCTTCTTAGGCTTCTTCACAACCATATACTTGCCGATCAAAAGGTCGAGCGCCTTCCTCGTCTTCGCCGGTATCCGGGCCGGGTCGGTTATAGTGGCGTACTTGAGGGCGCTCGGACACCTGCATGCCCGCTCGGAGGCGATTTCCGGAACCGCGGCCTTTATTATCTCCTTGGCCATGGCCACGTTCGCCTTGAGCGTGGCGATTATCATATCGACGGTCACGGACTCTTCGGTCTCGTGCCAGCAGTCGTAGTCCGTGGACAGCGCGAGCGTCGCGTAGCATATCTCGGCCTCGCGCGCGAGCTTGGCCTCCGGGATGTTCGTCATGCCTATCACGTCCACGCCCCACGACCTGTATATCTTCGACTCGGCCCTTGTGGAGAACTGCGGCCCTTCTATGCAGATATACGTCCCGCCCATGTGAACGGTCGCGCCGACGGCGGAGGCGGCCTTGTGAAGCACGCCGCTCAACGCGCCGCATACCGGGTCTGCGAACTCGACGTGCCCAACTATGCCGTCGCCGTAAAATGAAGACTTCCTGCCCTTAGTCCTGTCGAAGAATTGATCAACTATGACTATATGGCCCGGCTTTATCCGCTCCTTCATCGAGCCGACGGCCGAGACCGATATTATCGACTCGACGCCGAGCTTCTTCATCCCGTAGATATTCGCCCTGTAATTGACCTCGGTGGGCGTAAGCCTGTGCCCGCGGCCGTGTCTGGGCAGGAAGACCATCTTGACGTTGCCGAGCATGCCCGTGATATAAGCGTCAGACGGGTCGCCGAAAGGGGTCTTGACCCTGACCTCCTTGACCTTCGTCATGCCTTCCATCTCGTAGAGCCCGCTTCCCCCGATAACTCCCACTACCTTCATTGACACGTCTCCTTGACAAAATTATGCTATGCTCTCAGGATGATATAATTCAAAATTATAAGGGTATTTTGTATCATTATGAAGGGCGGCCGGTCAACCTATTTATTGCGGTCTGCCAGGCGTTACAACGGGCGTTACTTCGAGTGGCGGTCCGCCACCTTGCTCGCGCCGTAGGAGTCGGGCTTGGTCCTGGCCTCGTAACCCGAGCCGGTCACCATGCCGACGACCTCTTTGATTATCTCACGGGTGTCGCCGTTGGTGCCGACGTCGAGGTGTATCTCTACAGGAAGCTTCTTAAAACCGTTCTCGTCAAGCTTCCCCTTGAGAATGGAGGCGAGGGCGATGCTCATCGTCGTCTCGTAGAAGATGCGCTGGCGCATGTTGTCGATCTTACGCCTGCGGAGCTTCTTGTAGAAGTACCTGCCGCCGTGCCCGACCCTGTGCACGATGACCGCGCTGACGAAGAGGGTCTCCGTATTCAGAAAGGAGTCCGTGCCGATGATGAGGTTGTAGGTCTGATTCGGGTCTTCGGTAATATATTCGATAAGTCTGCCGAACATGCCGTCGAACGACAGCACGCCAAATGTAGGGGATGTGAACTCCTCCCAGGAGATATCGTTATCCTGTGGCGTCACGCAGAGATAATACACCGGATGTATCTAAAAAACAAGGTTTTTCAAAAAATCGGGCGAACGTTCACCTGAGGCGTCAACCCTCGATGATGGCGTTTATCGCATTACGTATCGTCCGTATATCCGCCGGTTTTTGAAGATACGCGGCCTTATGTCTGGAGAAGAACGCCTCGCGCTTCTCGTCCAATGTGCCGGTATGAAATAGAAACCTCCTGCCTATCCCCGGATACAGGGCCTCTGCCTTCTCGCAGAACTCGATGCCGTCCATAACGGGCATGTCCACGTCCGTTACTATGACCGCGTAGTACTTCCTGCCGAGCATATCGAGCGCCTCAACGCCGTTGGATGCGCAGTCCACCTTGCCCTCGTCCTCAAGCAGGGCGCTCAGCACGTCGGTTATCATCGGCTCGTCGTCGACCACCAGCAACCGCTCGTTCCACAGGGCCTTGAGCCTTTTCAACTCCTCGAATTGCTCGCTGGCGTAACCGCGCTCCTGCAGAAATCGTTCTATCCGCCTCTTGTGCCGCTGTATCTCCACAATGAACGGGACGAACTCCTTATGGTCGCGGATTACGGTATTGAGGACAAGGAGATAGAGGTCGTTCCACTCCGAGCACTCGGTCCCGGCGAGAAAGACCGCCATTGCCTCCGGCGTCAGACCTGAGGAGGATATCAACCTCTCACACCCCTCTAACTGGCGCTCTATCGAGTCACGGGTCACGGCATCGAGCGTAACCGCTGTCCAGACCTTCGCATCCGGGCCTATCAGCTCGCCGGCCTTCACCATGCTCTTATGGTGACCCTCCTCGTCAAGGCCAAGCCTTGACAGGAACCTCGCGAACTCAGGGTCGTCCGCAAGCGCGGCTGAGGCGTCTTTATAAAGCCGCGCCGCCCTGTCCTCGCAATCTATCAACCATCCCAGTATCTCGTGCATATCCCCCCGTTAGTTCCGCAAGACTACAGTATATCAAATAAGTATCAGGCCGTCATTGGGGATTCTCCGCAAGGGGCGTGCGGGATTACCGATAAAATATATGATATAGTATGCCGATGCAAAAGGCGCGAAAGACCATAAAGATAACCGGCCTCGCATTCGGCGGCAACGGGGTAGGGCGTATGGACGATAACGGCAAGGTCGTCTTTGTCCCCCTCACCGCTCCGGGCGACGAGGCCGTCGTCGAGATAACCGCCGAAAAGAAGCGATTTGCCGAAGGCGCGCTCAAGGAGATTATCAATGCCTCGCCGGAACGCGTGGAGCCTTCCTGCCGCTGGTACGGCGCGTGCGGAGGCTGCTCATGGGGCCATCTCACATATAATGCGCAGGTTGACTGGAAGGCCCGCATACTCGAAGATACGTTAAGACGGCTCGGCGGCATATCCGGCGTCCCGTTCGACGAGCCGGCCCGCTCGCCAGCGCCCTTCCATTACCGCTGCCGCGCCCGCTTTCACTGCGCCGATGGTCATATCGGCTTTTACGGCGCAAGGAGCCGCGAGGTCGTACCCATCGACGAGTGCCCGCTCCTTGAAGAGCGTGTCAACGCGGCCTATGCGGCGATACGAGAGGCCATTGCATCGACAGACGACAGAAGCGTCGAGTCCGTTGTAATAGGCGCCGGGGCCGAAGGCCCTGCCGCAGCCGCGCTTCATGTCCATGGACGCCAGAACCCGGCGCTCGTCAAGGCCCTGGCAAGGACAGAGGCCATTAAAGGATTCGAGGTCAGGCAGGCCGCCTCAGGCAAACTCATCTCAACGCACGGCACGGTCGCCCTCGCTTCAAATATATCTGGCGTTGAAATAGCAAGCGGCGTAAGCGTATTCTCGCAGGCAAACCGCGCCCAAAACCGGGTACTTGTCGACAAGGTCGTCGAGTACGCCGGACTTAGCGGGGCAGAGCGCGTCGTCGACCTCTACTGCGGCTGCGGCAACCTGAGCCTGCCGCTTGCGCTCCGCGCGGGTTTCGTCACAGGCGTGGAATCCGAGGCCGCGGCAGTCGAATACGCAAAGGCCAACGCTGCCCGGAATATGCCGGGGAACACCGCCTTCCACGCGGCCGGTGCCGCCGCATGGCTTGAAAGAAATGTAAAAGCACTTGAAAAGGACGGAACGGATGTGATAATATTAGACCCGCCAAGGGATGGAGAGTTTGACGCCGCCCGGACGATTGCCCGATTGAGGCCGTCAAGGGTCGTCTATGTATCGTGCGCGCCGCCTGCCCTTGCGCGGGACGCGGGGCATCTCGCGCTTAACGGCTACAGACTGACGCGCGCGGGCCTCATCGACATGTTCCCCCAGACATACCACGTTGAATCAATAGTAAGGCTTGACAGGGTCTGACAGTCATACGGCCGCGTCATAGCCTTTTTATTTACAAACCCTTATAAACCCCGGCGGCTTCGGCCCGCAGCCCGGCGGAGAATGATAATGCTCGAACTCCCCATAGTAAAACAACTGAAGGAAGAGCTGCAAAAGCTCGACAAGGAGCTGCGCATCGACGTGCCACGCGAGCTGAAAAAGGCCGCGGCACACGGGGACTTCAAGGAGAACTCCGAATACGACGCGGCCAAACAGCGCCAGTCCTTCCTGCAGGCGCGCGTGGCGCATCTCAATGCGCGCATAAACATGCTCGTATCCATGAACTTCGAGAACATCCCGAAGGACGTCATCGGCTTCGGCTCGCGCATCCACCTCGAAGACCTCAACAGCGGAGAGGCCGTCGTCTACGAACTTGTCACCCCGGAAGAGGTCGACGCGAGAAACGGCAAGATATCCGTCTCCTCGCCCATAGGCCGCGCGCTCATGAACAAGGCCGTAGGGGACGAGATCAACATAACCCTGCCCGGCGGCGTCAAGGAGTACGAGGTCAAGGAGGTCTACACACTCCACGACCTGCTCTTCAGAAAACCGGACAGATAGGCATAACCGGCGCAGTGTTGAATAAACTGCCCTGACTCGAAAACCGCGCCTGTCCCGTAGCTTCCCTCTCACGCCTTAAACGGAGGAAAGACCATGCACAGCCTTTACGTCCTTGCCGCCATAATCATCATCGTCGTCATCTGGGCCGTCGTGTCCTATAACGGCCTCATCACGCTCATGCACCAGGTGGACAACGCCTGGCAGCAGATAGACGTCCAGTTGAAGCGCCGCTACGACCTGATACCGAACCTCGTAAACACGGTAAAGGGCGCGATGGAGTTTGAGAAAGAAACTCTCAGCCGCGTTATAGAGGCCCGCGCAAAGGCCGTCTCAGCCGTCACGCCCGCTGACAAGGGCATGGCCGAGGGCCTCCTCACTCAGGCGCTCGGCAAGCTCTTCGCCTTGGTCGAACAGTACCCTGACCTTAAATCCAACAAAAACATCCTGCAACTGCAGGAAGAGCTCGTCTCAACGGAAAACCGCATAGGCTTCGCGCGCCAGTTCTATAACGACATAGCGGCCCGGTTCAATATCAAGCAGACCGTCTTCCCCGCCGTTATCATCGCCTCCGTCTTCAACTTCAGGAAGGCCGAATACTTCCAGGTCGACGCCTCGGACAAGGCCGTGCCCAGGGTCGACCTCGGCATGAAGTAGGCCATGCGCGTTTGTGTGCCCGCAAGACAATCAGGCGCCTCTAACAGTTTGCTAAAAAACTCAAAATTTGTCCAGGCTGCTCAAATCTTCCCATTGCAATAATAAAGACGCAATGGGAACCCAGCCATATGCGAGGCGTCGAGGAGCGAGGAATGAGGCGTATGTTGTGTATACGCCGCAGTGACGAGCCGGGGCACCCACGCCAGGTGGCGTGGGTCGGACAACGAAGCAGATGGGGCTTTTTCAGCAGCCTGCTAAAAGATCATGGCCGACCTATACCTCCAACAATCCCGCAACCGGAAGATGACGATACTGCTCTTCGCGGGTTTCTTCGCCTTCGTCGCCGCCGTAGGCCTCGCGGCCGACGTCTACGTCAACGGGACGCTGCCGTACGGCCGCGTCCCGTTCATATTCATCTTCGCCGTATGCGCGGGCGGTGTAAACGGCCTCGCCTCTTACTTCTACGGGGTAAACCTCGTCATCGCCTCGCTGGGCGCGTCCGAGCTCGATATCAACAACCCGGCACACCGCCTGCTCCATAACGTCGCCGTTGAGATGGCCCTTGCCTCCGGAATGCCGATGCCGAAACTCTACGTCATTAAAGACCCCTCGCCCAACGCCTTCGCCGCCGGGCGCGGCCCCGGGGACGCGGTCATCGGCGTGACGCAGGGACTCCTTGAGACTATGAACCGCGAAGAGCTCCAGGCCGTGGTCGCCCACGAGATGGGACATATAAAGGCGCGCGACATACTCACCATGACGGTTGCGGCGGTCCTGCTCGGAACGGTCGCGCTCATATCCGACTGGGCGATACGCGCATGGTGGTACGCGGGCAGGGCCGGCGCGATTGGCGGCTCCAAAAAGGGTAAGGGCCTCCACCCGCTGATACTCGTTGCCATCGGCATATTCATCATACTCTCGCCCCTCATTTCGCGCATAATCGCCCTGGCCGTATCCAGAAACCGGGAGTATCAGGCCGATGTCAGCTCGGCGGAATTCACCCGTAACCCGCTCGCGCTGGCAAGCGCCCTCGAAAAGATAAGCGGCTACGGCGCGCCAACGCGCGCGGCGCGCAGGGGCACGGCCCATCTGTTCATCTTCGACCCGCTTATGCGCAAGGTCGACAACAGGGAAGGCCTCTTCGCCGATATCCTGGCCACCCACCCGCCCATCGGCAAACGGCTCGACCGGCTCTACAAGATGGCCCACGTCTATTCAATCCCAAGGTCAGGCTCAAGGCGCGGCGCGCCGGAGGCGAAATGACCGGGACGCAAAAGACCGTTGTGCCGGATATCGTGAATTGCTATAGTTAGAGAAGCTCTAATTAATTCCTTTTCCGTCTTTGCGAATATGGATAATAGGCCCGAGGATGCCGCACAAAACCTGACCTGCCCCGGCTGCGGCAACGCGCTCGCAGAGGCGCGCGTCAACGCCCGCTACGGCAGGGTCGTAGTAGTAGACCAGTGCGGGACGTGCGGCGGCGTATGGTTCGACAAGTGGGAACTCTACTCCCTTGACTCGGCCGGACTGCGCTCGCTGCACGAGGTTGATACGGACGCGCTCCGGGCGCCCAACCCCGGCCGCACGGGCAACGCTCAATGCCCGCGCTGCGAGCGGCCCCTCGTCGTCTACATCGACCCGGCGCTGCCCAAAGACGCCGAAATTAAAAGATGCGGCGCCTGTTCCGGTCTCTGGCTCAACAGGGGCGGCATAGACAGATACCGCAACCACAAGGAGACCGTAATCGACCCCCGGACAGCGGAACTCAGGCTGTCCGGGCACGAGGCGGTCCGACGGCTTGAAAGGGAACTGCGCGATACGGGCGGCTCCATACCGGTCGACCTCTCAGGCCTGTCCTCGAACGGGCCCGAAATCCCCGACCTCTCAACCGCGCTTGAGAGCGGCGGGATAAACGCGCGGGAGGTCGCCAAAGACGTGGGCTATCTCATACTCGCTTCGCTCGTCAGGCTCATCATTCCGTTTTAGCCGTCTTAAAGACTCGAAGGAGGCAGACCGTTATGAACCTTGCGATTATCCTCGGACTCGGACTCTCCGCGGGCATACTGAGCGGCCTCATAGGCATAGGCGGCGGCATATTGATCATCCCGGCGCTCGTCTTCTTTCTGGGGTTTACGCAGCATCAGGCGCAGGGGACGACGCTCGCCATGATGGTGCCGCCCATCGGCCTATTAGCGGCCTGGCAGTACTATAAAGGCGGGTATGTGGAGATCAAGGTTGCCGGACTGCTCTGCATCGGTTTTTTTATCGGCGGTTATCTGGGCGGGCGGCTCGCCAACACCATGTCCAGCGCGGCGCTTGAAAAGACATTCGGTTTCGTGTTATTAGTTATAGCCCTGAAGATGATATTCACAAAGTGAACCGGCCGCTACTCGCCCAGCACCACTTTCGCCTCATGCGCTTACAAGACAACGAAGGTTCGTGCAGGAAAGTGGCGCTGGGCGGGCACCAACAACCAAAGGAGGGGTACAAGACATGTCCATCAAGAGCATGACGTTGAAATCCGTGGTCACGGCATCGGCGCTGGCCTTCGCGCTGAGCATCATCCCTGCGGCCTGTTCGCAGGCCTCGGAGACCTCGCATCCGCACTGGAGCTACGAGGGCGAAAGCGGCCCGGAGCACTGGGGGGCGATCTCCGGCGATTACGCCGCCTGCTCCCAGGGCAAGACCCAGTCGCCGATAGACATATCAACCACAAAGGACGAGCCTCTGGCCGATATCTCCTTCGCCTACAAGCCGTCGAAGACAAACATCATCAACAACGGCCATACCATACAGGTCAACTATGACGAGGGCAGCTCGATTACCCTCAACGGCGCGCAATATAACCTTGCGCAGTTCCACTTCCACGACCCGAGCGAACATACCGTAGGCGGCAAGCCCTTCGCCATGGAGATTCACCTCGTCCATAAGAACGCAAAGGGCGAGCTTGCGGTAGTGGGCGTCCTGATAAAGGAAGGCATGGAGAACGCCGCGCTTGCCGAGACCTGGAAGAGCCTCCCGAAGAAGGCCGACGAGAAAATGACCCTCAAGGCCGGTATCAACGCGGAGGATATCCTCCCCAAGGACCGCGCATACTACCGCTACAGCGGCTCGCTCACCACGCCCCCGTGCTCGGAGGGTGTAAATTGGCTTGTGCTCAAAACGCCGGTAGAGATGTCCAAGGCGCAGATAGAGGCCTTCAAGGAGATTATCCACGCCAACGCCAGACCCGTTCAGCCTCTCGGCGACCGCACCATAGGCGCAAAGACGGCTAACTAACGCGTTCCGCCGCAATCACGCTCAAAAGGCCCCGTGCGAACGTTGCGCGGGGCCTTTTTCATGATGGGCCGGCATCCGTGTCACAAACGGACTCACGCCTTTTTCATACGAGTAATTTACTGTTTACAGAAAGGTGCCACTTCGGTTATAATTCGCAATATGGACAGTGAGACTACAGAACGATTCCGGAACCTGTTAAACGGGAAACTGGCCGAACTCCTGAGCGAGGCCGACAAGACCGTAGTCGACATGAGCGGCGCCCGGGACGAGAACTTCCCCGACCCTACGGACAGGGCTACGCTTGAGACCGACCGGAACTTCCTCCTGCGCGTCAAGGACCGCGAGCGCAGGCTCATCTCGAAGATAAACGAGGCGCTCAAGAGACTCGACGAAGGCTCGTTCGGCGTCTGCGAGATCTGCGGAGAGGATATCTCCGAGAAACGCCTTATGGCGCGCCCGGTCACCACCTCCTGCATCGAATGCAAAAAGGAGGAGGAAGAGCAGGAAAAAGGGCGCGGCATATAGCCTGCCGGGCCCGCCTGAGCCGCCCCGGAAACACGCCAAAGCGCATGAGCGCCGAACCCTATACAACCCCTCGTTGAAGACAGGCCCTTGCCGCCCCCACAAACAGTCATCTCATTCTTTTAATCAAAAATAGGTATATTCCGCGCATTATAGTGGTATAATTTCAAGAGAAGCGGGCTTATTGCCCGGAATCCGTATTTCACCATATTATCTACAATACATTAACCGCGGGCAGGGACAGGCGTTCGCGTTAAACAGGCCTGTTGCGGGCCGGGAAGGTGCAAATGCCGGAATTACGCAAAGACCCCATCATCGGCAGATGGGTGATAATCTCGACGGAGCGCGGCAAGCGCCCGTCCGAATTCGAGTATAATCAGGTGCCTGCCAAGGCCGGGTTCTGCCCGTTCTGTCCCGGAAACGAGCCTAAGACGCCCAACGAGGTCCTGGCCTACCGCAAGAACAACAACGGCCCCAACTCGGCCGGATGGCACATACGGGTGGTGCCGAATAAATACCCCGCCCTCAAGGTCGAGGGCGAAATCTCCAGGGAAGGCGACGGCGTCTACGACAAGATGAACGGCATCGGCGCCCACGAGGTCATCATCGAATCGCCGGACCACAAAGAGTCGCTCGCAAGCGTCAACATGCGCCAGTTCGAGGAAATCCTCTGGGCCTACAGGGACCGCATCATCGACCTGAAAAAAGACCTGAGGCTTCGCTACATACTCATATTCAAGAACCACGGCGAGGCCGCCGGCGCCACGCTCGAGCACTCGCACTCGCAGCTTATCGCGCTGCCCATCATCCCCAAACGCGTCGCCGAAGAGCTTGACGGAGCGCTCGAATACTACAACTTCAAGGAACGCTGCATCTTCTGCGACATCATCCGTCAGGAGATAATGCAGGGCAGCCGCGTCATCTCCGAGAACAGCGACTTTATCGCGCTCACGCCCTACGCGCCCAAGGCGCCGTTTGAAATCTGGCTGCTGCCGAAGGCGCACGAATCGAGTTTCGAGAACTGCCAGAAGCACCACTACGAGAATCTCGCCCTCATCTTCTCCGACGTGCTCAAGCGGATGAACAAGGTCTTGAACTTCCCGCCCTACAACTTCATCCTGCACACCGCGCCGCTGAAGGACGGGGCTACCCAGTACTACCACTGGCACTTCGAGATAATGCCGAAGCTGACCAAGGTCGCCGGCTTCGAGTGGGGCTCCGGCTTCTACATCAACCCGACGCCGCCGGAAGAGGCGGCGCAATTTTTACGGGACGTAAAGCTCTAACGCAAAGGACAGACCCGCATGAACCTATCCGCTATAATAGAAGAACTCGGCGAGCTGGCCAACGACGGCGCGCCGCTGACCAACAGGCTCCAGCGCGCATGCGCTCTCCTGCTGGAGACCGCGCCCTTTGACCAGTGCGCGATATACCTCTGGGACAGCGTCAATCGCGCCTTTGTCCTGAACGCGTCCGTTGGAACGGGCTCCGCCGCAATAGAGACCTACGGCGAAGACGAAGGGCTGCCCGGCAGGGTAAAGGCCTCGGGTAAGGGACTTGCCGCCTCAAAGAAAGACCTTTCCGGCACGGCGATTGACGGGCTTATCGACGCCGGGATGCGCGGTTTTAGTTACGCGCTGACCCTGGCGCTGCGCGACAGTTCGGCGCTCTACGGCGTCATATACCTCAAGGCCGTCAAAAAAACCCGCCGGAACGCGGCACGGGACAGCGCGCTGACAACGGCCGCGGCGCTTATCGTATCCATTATCAGGGGTGAGGAGATTAACGCGCGGCACCGGCGCAAAAGCGCCGAGCTGGCCGAACTTCAGGCGCGTCTGATAAACTCGGAGAAGGTCATGGCCCTGGCCGACATGGCCTCCAATATCGTTCACGAGATAAAAAACCCGCTCCTCTCCATCGGCGGGTTAGCCAACAGGCTCAAGAAACACGTCCCTCAGGACGCGCCCGGCCGCCTGTACCTCGACCAGATAACGCACGAAACCGTCCGACTTGAAAAGCTCATCGGCGGCATAATCAGATGCCTGCATGAGAGCGCCCTTGAACTGCAATCCGACGACATGAACGATATCGTATCGGAATCCATCGAGCTTTTTCGCGAAGACGCGATGCGGCGCGGCGTGAATATCGTAAAGAAGTTTACAGACAACAGGCTCCCCGTGCGGGCCGACAGAGAGCAGATGAAGATTGCGTTTGACAACCTCATCGCTAATGCATTACAGTCTATGGAAAACTCGGGCACGTTGACCGTCTCCACCTGCCTGGATAACGACTCAATCGTGGTAAAGGTGGCGGACAGCGGCGGAGGCATAGACCCGCGCTACGAGAACTACATCTTCAATCCCTTTTTCACCACAAAGAAGTTCGGCACGGGCCTGGGGCTGCCTATCGCAAACGCCATCGTAATGAGGCACAAAGGCGTGATAGAGGTAGACAACAACATCGGCGTGGGAGTCACATTCACGGTAAAGCTCTGCTCCGAAGGCATCGAATGCGGCCTTCGGGCGTAATAACCCGCGCGCGCCCATCGGGCGGCGCATAACGGTTTACCGTTGATTTATCCGGCGCGCTTTGCTTAAACGGAGCGCGGCCGGGGTGAAGGATGTTTGACGGACAGGTTCCAAGGCCGGGTTGTCGTAATATGGAGTCCATTATGAAGAAACGGATACTTGTAGTTGACGACGAAGAGGGCTTGCGCCTCCTCTACAAAGAGGAACTCGAGGAGGCAGGCTGGGAGGTAACGCTTGCGGCGTCCGGCGAAGAGTCGCTGCGCCGCATAGAGGAGGGCAAGATTGACCTCGTCCTGCTTGACATCAAGATGCCGGGGATGGACGGGGTGGAAGTCCTGCGCCACGTCAAGGAACGCTGGAAAGACCTGCCGGTGGTGCTGTGCACCGCGTACCCGCACTACAAGCACGAGTTCGGCACGTGGGCCTCGGACGCATACGTAATAAAATCTTCCGACCTTACCGAGCTCAAACAGACCTTGAAGGACATCCTCGGCAAAAAGAGATAATACTCGTCACCGGTGCGGCGGGGTTCACCGGCCCGGCTCTCATCATCAAACGCCCCATAAAAAACGGGTGCCCCGCGCGCGCCTTCGCGAGGCCTGCTCGGACCGCGCAAAGATACTGCTTGCGTCCGTCCCGTTTTTTTGATATTTTTACAAATCAGGCGCGCGACGCTCACAGCAGGCGCGCCGGATAACAACCGCATACGGGGGGTTAGCTCAGCTGGGAGAGCGGCTGGTTCGCAATCAGCAGGCCACCGGTTCGATCCCGGTACCCTCCACCAGGATTATCAAGGGTCCGGCGCGATGCGCCGGACCCTTTTTTCTTATAAACCGGATGGAATCAACACGTGCGCCGCGATTTCAATCCGGTTGCCGCCTTGACTCGGTATAGCCATGTGATATAATTCGCTAATCATAATAAGACCCGCCATATAAAGTATTACAAAGGGGACAATTCCCGTATGAATATCTTCCGGCGCCTTGCCGTCGTCTTCATAATCACGCTTATTGCCTTAGGCTGCTCAAAGGACAATGCCAACGCCCCTGCCAACCAGCAGACGGCGCCGGCCGGAACCGGGGCGGCCTCAGGCACCGTTGTGGAAACGCCGGTCGGGTCAAAACCGGCCGAGATCGTCACGGTGCCTGATAACGTAAAGGCAAAATGGAAAAATGTGAAGATAGACGTCTCAGGCAAGACGGAGAGCAGCACCGAGACGATTACCGTGCCCATCGGCGGCCGCAGCGCCATTGCCGGCACCGGCCTGACGATATCCGTAAGAGATTTTCTGCCTGATTTCAGTATGGAAGGAACAAACATCACATCCGCATCCAACGAACCAAAGAACCCGGCGGCCTATATAACCGTGACCGAGGACGGCAAGGAGGTCTACGGCGGATGGATATTCGCCCTCTACCCTGACTTGCAGCGATTCGAGCACCCGAAGATTTCCCTGAAGCTGAGCGGGTATAACTAAACGCACACGGTGCTTTTTTCTCGCGGCCCTGCGTTACGCATCAGGGCCGGGTCGTTGCCCGCTACTACTCCACCCGCAACCGAATCGAGTCCCCCAGGTCTTCCGGCGTAGAGACGCTGATGACGTGCCATCCCTTCTCAGGCTTCCAATAGACGTCATACGGCGGCGCGGCCTTTTTATATAACTCCCCATCGATAAACCAGCTTACATACTGAACTGACTTCTCGGTCACGGCCTCAAGCCTGATGACCTGGTCGCTCCTGCCCTTCTCAACGATAAACCTGTCGTTATTCAGAGGATAGGTGATGCTTACCGCATAATCGAGGCCTTGAAGGCCCGCCTGCGGCCGCGCTTGCCTCGCGCCGATGGAATAATGGCCTTTCGCGTCGACCCTGTAACCGGCCTCTTCGAGAGGTTTGCCGCCGTCCTCGTCGTCTAACCCGTCTGAAAGGCCCTTTATGCGATAACTGCCTGCTGCGCCCGCCCTCTTCTTGTCATAGACCCATGACGCATAGGCCGACGGCAGCTTATGCAGCCTCTCGCCGTCGGTATGGAAGGCGCATACGTCCTTCGGCTCATTCCCCTTGATAAAGAACTCCCTGGCTATATTCCTGCAGAACCTGCCGGGCTTGCCGCCTGATATGCCGCAGACCTTTGCGCTGACGACGTTGTCCGGCGTCTCTATCAACGAAGGGGCCTTGTCCCTGTACAGGAGTCTGAAGACGTCATTGAGTATGGGGGCGGCCCCCTTTGCGCCGCTCGAGTTGAAGGTCGGGTCGCCCTCGAAATTTCCAACCCAGATACCCACGGTATATTCCGGCGTATAGCCTATTGCCCAGGCGTCCCTGTACCCGGCGCTGGTGCCTGTCTTCATGGAGACCTTGAACGGGTAACGCATGGCCTCGGCATTGCCGAAGGTTATAAACCTTGCGGAAGGGTCGGAGAGGATATCCGAGATGATGAACGCCGCCTCCCGCGAAAAGACCCTGTTGCCTGCGTCCGCGCCCTGTGAGCGGCCCGGGTCGATGGTGTAGCTCAACGGACGGAAGACGCCGCCGTTCGCAAGCATCGCATACGCGCTGACAAGTTCCTCAAGCCTGACCTCCGGGTTGCCGACTACGAGTCCGAGGCCGTAGTAATCAGCCGATTTGGAAGGGTCGTTTATAAGCCCAAGGCCGGACAGGAGCGAGAAGTAGCGTTCCTGGCCCACGGCCTCCAGCATCCTTACCGCCGAGATATTCAACGAGTTGCCGAGCGCGGTCCTCATGGTGACCGGCCCGTACTGCATCCTGTCGAAATTGACCGGGGCGTAATCGCCCTTGGGCGTCCTGTACTTCTTGAGCGTATCCCGGATCGACCATGTAACGTTGAACCCGGAATCCAGCGCCAGCGCGTATAAAAAAGGCTTAAGCGTCGAACCGGCCGAGCGGAGCGCGAGCGTGCCGTTATTAAAGCCCTTGTTCGCGCCGCCGTATGAGACGGACCCGACCGAGGCGAGCGCCTCCATCGTGGGGTTATATATGACGAGAACCGCGGCCTGCCTTGCGCCCTGGTACGAAAGCCGCGCGCCATGGGACGAGACTATCCGCTCCACGGCCTTTTGAATCTCCATGTCGACGGTCGTCCTGACCCTCGCCGCGCCCGGCTCGTTGCGCGCGATCAGGTAATCGACAAGATGCGGGGCCTCGCTCGGAAACCCGGCGGATTGGAAGAAAGGCTTGCTTGGCGCGGCCGCATCATACGCCTCACGCGAGAGAGAGCCGTCAAGCGCCATCTGCGAAAGCACCCAGTCCCTTCTTGCGAGCAGACGGGCCGGGTCGCCCGCGTAAGGGTTGAGCCTGCCCGGCGCCTTTGGCAGGGAGGCAAGGAGCGCCGCCTCGCCCGCATCAAGGTCTTTTACCGATTTGCCGAAGTACGTCCTTGCCCCAAGTTCCACCCCGACGATATTGTTGCCCATGGGCACGCGGTTGAGATACTGCTCCAGTATCCCGGCCTTCGAGAGCGCAAGTTCCATGCGCGCGGCCCTCAGTATCTCAATGAATTTGCCCCAATACGTCCTTTTCCGCGACCCTTGCCGCGAATAGACGAGGCGCACCGTCTGCTGGGTGATGGTCGAGGCGCCGGATACAATCCTGCCCGCGTTCATATTGTCCCTTAACGCCCTCGTTATGGCGGCCAGATCAAAGCCCGGATGGAGATAGAACCTCTGGTCTTCGGCGGCAATGAATGCGTCCTTCACTACCTGAGGCATCTTGTCCAGCGATACCCATATATGCCTCTCCCCGCGGCCGTCGGGCACAAAGCGCAGGAGCGCGCCGTTTCTATCGACGAAGACAAGGTTGTCCGGGTAGGCAAGGTCTTTGCTGTCAAAGCGGGCGGCATAAAAAAGACAGGCCGCTGCCGCGGCAAAGGACGCGGCCAGGTAGAATAAAGCCCTCAGGACGCGGCTTTTTGGCAGGATATCTTTCATAAAAACTCATGCGGCGAGATAAAGACGGCGTAAACGCCGCGTTGCGGCCCCATGAACAAGGCATGCAGCGCCTTGCGGCCAAACGCGCGCGCCACGCCGCGCTTCAGACCGCAGCGCGGCGGGCGCATGACATCATCTGGCCTTTGAACCCTCCACCACCACCTTGCCCGCCGGGGTATACGAGACGGTCTTGGGGTCGTACATCAGTTGCACCTTGCTGGACGGGAGCGTAAACTCGCCCTCGCATATTGCGCGAGCGTAGTAGCTGTACCTGTATCTGCCCTTCCAGACCCTGTTTTTGAAGACAAGCACCCTGTCGTCCCGTATCTCGAAATAACTGGGCACGAATCTGTAAGCGCCGCTCTCGTCGTCCCACGAACTCCACCTGTAATAATACCAATCACTATCGTCACTATAGTCGCTGTCCTCTCCGTCGCCCTCGCCTTCAGTCCTGTTGCGTTCGCGCTTCGGGATATACTCTTCCGTCTTGATGGCGCTGTTGACGGCGACAAACCCCGCTGGCAGCGGGTCGTCGAGCACCACATAGTTAAAGTCATCGCCCGCCACGTCTATATCCAGCGTGACCTTGACCACGTCGCCAACCTTTATTGCCTTTGAGCCGCCGGTATTCTCTATCCGCTTCTTTACGGTAAAGCCGTTGGAAAAACCGTCCTTCGCGTAATCGACCCGCGGATAGGTCAGGGCCAGCGCATAGGTAAGGGCTGCCCCGGCCTGCGTAACGATAGTCACCTCCGGCTTTTTCAGGAACGAGCCCGGCTCAAGCTGATAGGTATACGCTTTTACAGGGTCGAGCGTCACCGTGGTCTCGGGCCAGCCTTCCTGCCTTACGGAGACCTTTATCGGAACCCCGGTAAACGACAGCCCCTTAAAGTATCCGCCGAGCGCCAACAGGGACCAGCCGGTATCACTGGTGGACGTCCAGATGCCCTGCTTGTTCATGCCCCCGAGGAGCTGCGACGCGAGGCTTCCGGCAACCGCCTCCCCGGGCATGATGGCGGTGGCCGCCATAAGGGAGACGGCGGGCTCTCTGTAGCGGGCATAGAATACGTCCCTGCCGTTATAATCCCACCTCCTCTCAAGGAGCGGCCTGGCCGTGCGCGTTACCTCCGCATCCGTCATGAAGTTCATCGTCTTTGCGGCAAGCAGGAGAAGGAGCGCGCCCTCTCTGGACATCCGATCCATGTCCTTGTACGCGTTATCGAAGAACGGCCTGTCAAGCCCGGCGTTCAAGGCGAGTATATAGGCGGCGTAACCGGCATACGTCATATCCTTATCGGTCTTGTCCAGCGCGGCCGCCTTAAGGTACTTCATGGCAAGGACCAGCTGGTCGGCCGGCACGTCCGCGCCGGCCAGCTTTGCCGCGGTAAGGGCCATTGACGCGTAGACCGACCCCCATCTGTGAGGATTGAGGTCCCCCTGCCAGTACCCGAAGCCGCCGGAGGCCGTCTGCATGGACAAGAGCCTCGCGATACCGGGCTTGAGGAACTTATCCGTCTCATCGAGCGTGATCTCGCTGATAAGCCCGTCTTTTATGAGGCCCCTGAGTCCGGCCAGGGGAAGCACGCCGGACGAGGTCTGCTCAACGCATCCGTACGGATAGCGGAGCAGGTACTTGAGCCCGGGCGTAAGCCTCATGAACGGGGAACCCGATATGGTCAGGGTTATCGCGTCGGGCTTCGCGTCCTTCCAATCTATCTTATCCGTGCCTTCGGGCAGATTATAGCGTATCTTCGCCCCGTTGGAGACGACGCCGAAAACGACGTCGTTCGCCATGAGGTAGCCGGAATTCACAGGCACGCTTATCTCCACGGCGTCCGACTTGTCCTTCAACTTGCCGGAAAACAGGAGCTTCGAGACCCCGGTATTTACCGCCGTGCCCTCCACCGGCACAAGCGTCCTGTCCATCGACTCGACGTCGTAGTTAAGGCGCGGCGTCGTCAGGCTCACAAGGTCGTTCTGCCCGATGGAAAACTGTATCGCCGAGGCCTTCTTCGTCTTGTTGAACGCAGCCACGTGCATCTTGAACCTGTCTCCCTTTATGAAGAACCGGGGCGTGCCCGGCTCGAGGTAGAAGTCCTTTACAGCGAGCAGGCCGCGCTGCGCCGAGGCAAACCCGTGCCCCTTGTCAACCGAGACCACGTATACCCTGTATGTGGTCATCGTGTCCGGGAGTTTGAACGAGACCCGGGCCGAGCCGTCCTTGTCGGTCACGATTGCCGGATTAAAATAGGCGACCGGGTTGAAGTCCTTTCTGACCTTCGAGGTCGCGGCCTCGGGCCTGCCGGACATGCCGTCGCCGCCGGTCAGTTCCTCCTTGCCTATGACGTGGAACGGGGTCTGCTTGAGAAGCTCCGCTCGCGTATCCAACGTAAAGACCGAGAGACTGGCGATGAACTTGCCGAGGGTATCCAGCGTCGGGGTCTCGAAACCGGTCATATTGAGGACGCTCTCGTCGACCACGGCGACGGCCATCTCCGTCCTCACCCCTATGCCCGCTCCGTTCTTCGATATCAGGCGCAGGTCCACCTGCATGCCGGGCTCTGCCTTGAGCTCGGCGACCTCGTCGCTTATCGTTACCTTGAGTTCGCCCGGGTCCCTCTTTATATTCGCGTTCACGACGCCGAAAAGGAAGGTCGGCGCCTCGTCGTCGAACGCGCCGTTATAGACCGGGAACTCCCCTCTGGCCACAGTGCCGAGGAAGGAGACGTAGACGTTCGGCTCATATCCCTTCTGCACCGGTATATCGACGTAGTTCTTCTTCTCGGTGACGGTGACGAGCCTGCTCTCGATGATGCCCTGCCTTTCTATGGTCATAAGGAGAGAGGCGAGTTTCCTGTGAGGGTTTACAAAGACCCGTATCGTCTCCCCGGGCGCGTATTCGCTCGCTTCCGTCGAGACACTCAGCTTCTCGAAGTTCCTGTCCTTGTTGTTGTACTCGTAACCGTAATAATCCCCGGCCACGTTATACGCCGTACTTGACGTATATGCCTTGCCGTCCGCCCCGTTATACGTAAACCTGACGATATAGTTGCCGCCGTAGGCGAAGTCGAAGTCAAAGAGACCAACGCCCTTCTCAACCGCGACAACGGTCTTGAGCTCCTTCCTGAACATCTCCTCCCATGACCAGTAGACGTTGCCGCTCTCGTTGCGCTTCCTTATGTAGGTGTAGCTCCTCCGCAAGACCTCGGCCGTCAGCCTGCCTTCCTCCACCTTCTTGCCGTCCTTGTCTATGATTATCAGCTTCAACGCCTCGGTCTCTCCGGCCGTTATGGAATCCTTGTGCGCGCCTATGCCGACGAGCCAGCCCGGCTCCTCCTGGTATACGGAGCTCTCGGTCGCCGCCTTGCCGTCGAAGTCCACGACCGTCGCCACGACCCTCAGGCCCAGGATGCCGGACGAGACGTCCTTGCTCAAAGGGACGTTCACCGTCGCCGCGCCCTTCTCGTCGAGCGTCGATTCCCCGCTCTCGACGAGCTCTTCCTGCCTCTCAACGGTATTGCCGAATGCGTAGTCCTTGTACTTCGGTTTTCTGAAGTCGGTGGGGTTGTAGTATATCTTCCACCTGAGCTTCCCGTTCTTTACCGGGCCGCCCGCGTAATAGACGCCGTTGATTTCGGCGTTCAGGAAACCCATCTCCTTGTCGAGCTTCCTGTATCTCTTGTCCTTCTTCTTCTCCGGCCTGAAGCGTATCTCCGTGAAATGCCTCGGCGGCTGGAACTCCTGCACCTGAAACGTCTTACTGGCCTCGCCGTTGCCGCCGGGAAAGCTCATCGTGAGCGTATATGTGCCGTAGGGAAAATACGGCTTTATGACAAGGCTCCCGCTTGCCGTGCCGAACTCGGATAAAGCCGCGCTCTCTTCGTAGACCTTCTCGTCCTTCGAGTTTACTATCTTTATAACAGGCGTCAGGTCCGCCGGCGGGCGCACGTAACCGTCCTTGAACTCCCTGACCGTACCCTTGAAGTATACGGTCTCTCCCGGCCTGTATATCCCGCGCTCCGTGAAGAGATGCCCTTTTAAAAGCCTCTTGCCTGTATCGCTATAGGCTTTGGATTGGGATACCCAGTCGGGCCTTATGAAGTTCGAGGGGCTTATCTCCGCATAGGTCTTGTCCGAGGCGGACGCGGCCAGTATCAGCCTTATGTCCTTCAGCAACGCGGGCTGTGTTATTGCGCCGTTTTTGACGAGGGATATGGCAGGCAGCTTCTCAAAGTCGCGCACGACGGCCAGACCATCCTTGTCCGTCTTCCCGAGGGGGATAACGGTATTGTTCGAGGCAAAGGCCAGGAGCGAGACACCGGCAAGCGGCTCGCCGGTATTCAGGGACGTCGCCCATATAAGGAGCCCGGAATCGGATAACTTATACGTCAGTCCGATATCCGTTATACGCATCAACATATGCCCGGCCTGCGCGGGATGCCCGTTTATATTACTGCCTATGGAAAAGACTATTACGGAACCGTTGTCATTGGTAAAGTCCAGGGGTATGGAGAAGGTCTCCGGATTATTCTGCTTGTCCCCGGCGGGTATGATATTCCTCTTTTCGACAATCTCTCCCGCAAACTCCCTGAGCGCCGGATTTGCCGCGATAATCGGCCTCAGTTCGTTCAAGCTCCTCTCGGCAGTTGATTTAACGTCGGCATAAGTATGACTGGAGATGTTATTCAGGTAAGGCGCGAGAATGAGCGGCACATCAAGGCCCTGAACAAGCACCTCGCCGACGTTCGTGATGTTCAGATGCACCATCCGCCTGCCATAGCGCTCGATTACCGAGCCGTGCTCGGCAATATTGATATCAGCGGGCAGGTCGGGGGTTTTAAGGCTGTCGAGGGTCTTTTGATATTTACGACCGCCGCACTCGACGCCTTCGGGCAGATATACCGTATAAGCCTGACCGGGTTTGAAGCTTGCGCGCACGACGAAGACCATTGTGTTCCCGGAGTCTTGATTCCACATGTTAGTGTAAAGGAACGGGTATATCTTCACCCATTTGCGAAGCTTCTCAACTTCGCACGGCGCGCTGAAGGTAAGTGCGACCTGTTCTTTATTTGGGGAAAGCGTAATGTCCGTAATGGTAAAAAATCTTCTCGTGTCCATGCCGGGCCCGCCTGTCCACTCGGCGTGCGCCTGGCCGCCGAAAAACAGACCTGATAAGACTGCCGCGGATACCAAGACCAACAGATAACCAATAATCCTTCTCATTGCACCCTCCGATTGAGCGAATAGACGTCCGGACATGAAACCGGGTAGATACGGTTTAAAGAAAGATAGCCTCGGGAAGAAACTCCCGCTTGAAAAGGCAGGCCATGACGCGGAAAAAGGCCTCGGCAGGCGCCTTGACCCGCAACCCGTGAAGGTTCACGCAGGATACATGCTATATCGGCGAGCCTTTAACAAATAAAGATAGAGTTAATGGATTCTACCACCGGATTTTTTACCGGTCAACCGGATTCACCGTCGTTATTCTGAGGAGCCTGCGTATTTCGCAGCTCAGGGCTTGAACTTCCCCCTTTGAAAAGAAACCTTTGCATAAGTGGCCTCTATCGCGTCACATGAAGGCGCCAAAAGCATAACGTTAGCGCACAAGGCGCCAAAAGCATAACGTTAGCGCACAAGGCGCCAAAAGCATAACGTTAGCGCACAAGGCGCCAAAAGCATAACGTTAGCGCACAAGTCTTTGTCTGTCATTCCCGCGTGTATTTAGCGGGAATCCACGTCTTTTTTATTGATGCCCGATAGATACATTCGGGCATGACGGGAAAATACCGGTTATGGAAAGGTCTCCTTTGAAAAAGGCGCCAAATACATAATGTTAGCGCACAAGGCGCTAAAGACACAACGTTAGCGCACAAGGGGGCGGGGCACCCGCGCCAGGCGGCGTGGGTCGCGGGGATTTGCCCTGATAAGAGTCAGAGCTACAGTCTTACAGAGGGATACGGGCTTACGAGTATGCGCGCAACAATACCATGGGCAGCTTAACATCGCATCCTGATTTCGCCTCTCCGTTATGCGCGGCGTCTTTACGCTTGACAGCCTCGCGGGCGTGCCTTAGAGCAAATGAACTACCCCTTATCGAGTGTTTGTAGTCAAGTCGATGCGCGGCGCATTATAAAAAAACCGCACCGGAGGCGACTCATCCGGTGCGGTAAGAAGACAACCCATTGGGCCAGTCGTTATTTAGCCCACGCCGCCTGGCCATTGCACTTTATTTCCGCTGCCCATGCCTCTTCCATCACGCCGTAAACGTCCTTAGGTATCGGCACGTAATCAAGGGCCCTGGCCATCGCCGCCCCGTTCCTGTAAGACCAGTCGAAGAACTTGAGCACGGCCTTTGCATTCTCGCAGTTCGCGGGGTTCTTTGGGACGAGTATGAACGTCGCGCCTGCTATGGGCCATGCGTCTGCGCCGTTCTGGTCGGTGAGGATGACGCCGTGGCCCGGTGTCTTCTTCCAGTCGGCTGCCGCGCCCGCGGCCATGAAGCTCTCGATGGACGGCTCCACAAAGGCCTTGTCCCTGTTCTGGAGCTTCGTGTGCGTGAGCTTATTCTGCAAGGCATAGGCCAACTCCACGTATCCTATGGAGTTCTTCATCCGCTTGACAAAGGTCGCTACGCCCTCGTTGCCCTTGCCGCCCACGCCAGCGGGCCAGTTCACGTCCTTGCCGAAACCGGCCTTTTTGTGCCAATCCGCGCTGACCTTGTCGAGGTAGTTGGTGAATATCCACGTCGTGCCGCTGCCGTCGGCGCGGTGTACGACTGTAATCGCGGCGTCCGGCAAGGCAAGCCCGGGGTTGAGGCTGCTCACCCTCGTGTCGCTCCACTTTGTGATCCTGCCGAGGAATATATCGGCAAGGACGTCCGGCGCAAGTTTCAACTCGCCCGGCTTGACGCCCGCGAGGTTGACGACCGGCACGACCCCGCCGATGGCCATGGGAAACTGCGCCAACCCGGCCTCGTCCAGCTCCTTTGCGGTAAGGGGCGCGTCGCTTGCCCCGAAGTCGACGGTCTTCGCCTTTATCTGCTGTATGCCGCCGCCCGAGCCTATGGACTGATAGTTCATCTTCTGCCCGGTTTCCTTATTATACTCGTACGACCACTTGGAATAGAGCGGGTACGGAAAGGTCGCGCCCGCACCGTTGATAAGCGTTGCGGCGCTTGATACGCCTTCAAACGCCCAAAAGGCCAGACTTAACGCAATGACCGTCATCACTATCTTTTTCATCTCTTTTTCTCCGTTTTTCCTTTGAACAGCCCTATCAGGGCTGCATACGCAGACTGAGAGACCCTGCTCCATCTGATGCAGGATGAAGCCGCTCTGCCCACTCCCGATTGAGGCGATTTCATGTATAGTCTCCCGCCGCCCATAAAACCATCGCACCGATATACCCGCCGTCTTACCCAAGCTTCAAACTGTAACTCGAAACTCCGGGGCCGAAACCTTAAAATTCCGTCTGCAAGACCACCTGGCCCTTCTTGTCATCGAAACGCCTGGTCTGGTCGTGCGTCTTCTCATAAGCGGCAACTATGTAGTTGCCCTTGCTCAGCCTGTAGCTGACCCCGGCTATATGCGTCTGTATCCTGTCTTTTTGCGCATCCTTGTCAGGGTCGAGCGTGTCATACCTGCCGAAGAGCGCTACGTTATCATAGCCCGGTATAACGGCCTTTGCAAAGACCGAGTAACCGCTCTTCTTCTTCGCGCTCACCGTGTCCCCGGCCACGCTCCCCCTGCCGGTCACATACTCGCCCGTGGCGGTAAAATACCTGTGCTGATAGCTTATGAGGCCGGTGTTGTTCCTGAGGGTCTGCGCCTTGCCAGTGGCCGTCTCAGCAGAGTTGCCCTTGCCGACGATGCCGAAATACGTCAGTTGCAGCCCGGGCAGTATCTCCGCAAGCGGCCTTACGGTCAGTCTCGCCTGGACCGTCTTGTTCTGGTTGTTCTCGGTCGTGGAGCCGTAACCGCCGCCGTTATACACGCCGATGTGATAACTGCCATACCTGCCCGGATAACTTGAGCTGCCGATTGATTCCGTCTGTTCTTTGCCGAGTTTCCCGCCGATGTTGCCAAGTACGCTCACGCCGAGGTCGGACGAGGTGATAAGCCCCCTCTTGTCCTGAAACAAGGCGGACTGCATCCTATATCCGGTCATCGACTCTTCAAAATCGATAAATGGCGTGTGCCCGAGACCGGCCCTTATGACGTTACTCGTCAAGGGGCCGAGGTCGGACGGGAGTATGTCGGTATACAGATACTTCATCCTTATGACATAGTCGCCAGTGACGGTCGAGCCCGTCTTTATGTCAGGGGTTATGCGCGCCTTGAGCCACGGGGTTATATCCTTCTTTATATTTATATAACCCCTCTGAAGGGTGAACCTGTTATAGTTCGCGCGTGTCGCCCCGCCGGTCTGGCCGGCTGAGTAATCGAAAAAGGCGGTCATGCCGACGCTCAAGCCGTCCAGCGCCGAAGGTATCCCGGCCTTCTTCGATTCTATCTCCTCGGCCTCGGCAGGGGTAAGCGTGCCCTTGTCAACCAGCTTCTGCATCAGCGGGTCGGTTACGGCCGCGTGCGCCGCAACCGGCGCGACAAGACCCAGTCCCAACATGAACGTAATCAAGAACCTCTTCATCTTTTTCCCTTCCTCCCTCTTTTATTGTAATCCGGCAATTTAAAACCCGTTTATGCAGCCGCTCCCATGTAACCTTCCCGTCCATACCACCCTCTTGCGCGGGCCTCGCGCTGATGGCCCTGCCTCAGAAGATGGGCAAGCAGAAAAGAACAACTATCGTGCCCTTCGGTGGTACAACAGGTCTTCGTCTCTTCGACGGCCGGCGTCAGACGCGTAAGCGACGCCCCGCACACCGCCTTTACAACCCCTCTCTCAAAATATGGACATTCCATATCTCTATCTCCTTTCCTTTTGTTTCTTGAATGATACATCTCGATTGTTAAGGGATTATGACAGGCAGGTGATAAACAGGTTACAGCAGTTTTTTCCAAACACGATGGCCGCAGGCAGAAAACCGCCCTGTCAGACCGCACGAGCCGCAAAACCCGACGACTCAGCCGGTAAGAAGAGAGGCACATCTTATCAAGAATCATTTAAGGAAGCTCTGATTTACTCTTTTTTTCTGTCATTCTGAGGAGCATTTTTGCGACGAAGTCATGCACAGCTTGTTTTAGCCCGCGTTTTTTTGCGGGTTAAAACAAGCGAATATAAATGCCATATTCATTACTTGTAAATTATCCGTCGTTTTTGCGGATAATTTACATCTCGTTACGATTTAATTTGCCAAGAGACGAGATTCTTCGCTGCGCTCAGAATGACAACCTCAGTAGAATTAATCAGAGTTTCCCTAAGGGAATGAGGACGCAGACGCGAATAAGACCCTGCCGTCCCGCGAAATACAAAAGGGGTTACAGCATAAGCTGTAACCCCGTGATTTGTCTGGTGGGCCGCGCAGGGATCGAACCTGCGACCCGCTGATTAAGAGTCAGCTGCTCTACCAACTGAGCTAGCGGCCCATCCGCTATGATTTCCCCGCACTCCCCTTCCCCTTACAACCCATTCACCTGCATCCGCATCCGGCTTCAAACAGAACGCATCCCGTGCAACCGGCCGCAGACCGCGCCTTCTGAGGCAAGACGTCCGGAGGATCTCCTTTCATGGTGCGCCTGAGAGGATTTGAACCTCCGACCCTCGGCTTCGGAGGCCGATGCTCTATCCACTGAGCTACAGGCGCATGCCGAATCTATTTACGATATCGAAAAAAAAACGGTATGTCAAGAAAGGTTTTTTAAAATGCCAGGCCGTTCGCCAAAGAGGGATTTTTGAGACCCTGCCGCAGGCGCGCCAGGAAACGCCTTTGGGCAAGCCAATGGCGCAACCGCCGTTAAACCCGCGGCGCAGGATATCATTGACAGAGTTCCGGGGTTAACTTAAAATAAAAAGATACGCCAGACGCGCGCGATTACGCCTATCCGCGCCCTCGCGTCAACGACAATACAAACCACGCAAACCGGTTTATGAAACTCTCCCACGCCGTCATAGCCGCACTCTCCGTCCTCTTTGCCGTCGCCTTCGGCATTATCATATCCGCCGCAGGCACGGGCGAGACCGTCTCGGCCCTATGGCTCGTTGTGGCGGCAGCCTCCTTCTTCCTCATCATATACAGGCTCTACGGCGCGTTCATCGCCAGCCGCGTTCTCGCGCTTGACGACAGGCGCAAGACCCCGGCCATGCGCTCGGCGGACGGCCGCGACTTCTTCCCCACTCACACGCTAGTCCTCTTCGGCCATCACTTTGCGGCAATAGC
>JACRNO010000088.1 GCA_016234855.1 Deltaproteobacteria bacterium
AAGAAGAGATGATACTAAATCTCGGCAACTATCTCTTCGAGTTTAACCATCTCAGAAAACACGGCGGCTTGAACTATGAAACGCCTTTTGATAAACTACAAAAAGTTACCGAATTAGTGAGCTAGTACAACGTTCTTGAGCGTGAAGGGGTAGTACGAACGCGATTAACCGATTCAGGACTATGGCATATAACGTAAAACTCGACATATTCGAAGGCCCTCTCGACCTCCTTCTTCATCTTATAAAGAAGAACGAGGTCGATATCTATGACATACCCATCGCCTTTATCACCGAGCAGTATCTCGAATACATAGAGATAATAAAGGAGATGAACCTCGATATCGCGGGCGAGTTCCTCGTCGTCGCGGCCACCCTTGTGCATATAAAGAGCAAGATGCTCCTGCCCGTTGACGAGGACGCCGTTGCCGAGGAGGACGAGGGCGTGGACCCGCGCGCCGAGCTTGTGGCAAGGCTCCTTGAGTACCAGCGGTACAGGGAGGCTGCGGTCGAATTGAACGGCCGGCTCCTCCTCGGCAGGGACGTATTCGGCAAGGGCGCGCCGGTGCCGCTCGACGGACTCGAAGATGAGGCCGGTTACAAGAACGTATCCGTCTTCGAGCTGATGGAGGCTCTGAAAGGCGTGCTTGCGCGCGCCCCTGCCGAGCGCATCGTCGACATGGCGCATGAGCGGTTCAGGATAGCCGACAAGATAAACTCCATCATGGAGAGCCTTGCGACCGGAAAGAGCATGACCTTTACCGAGCTCTTCAGGCCCGGGGCCTCGCGCAGCGAGATAATAGTCACCTTTCTGGCGATACTTGAGATTGCGAAGCTCTTGCTTGCAAGGATTCATCAGACGGACGACGGCGTCATCAGGGTCTATGCCCCGGCGCAAACGGCCGACGTAGCGCCGCTTCTTGCGGCGGTCACTTCCGACGTCGCGCCCGACGATACGGGCGCGGATGAGACGGGCGGGGATTGATTATTTAAGGAACCTCTGATTAATTCAACCAAATTGTCATTTCGAGCGTAGCGAGAAATCTTGTTGTACAGGTAATTCGGCAAATTACGAGATTCCTCGTCGCGAAAACGCTCCTTGGAATGACAAATAACAGAATTAATCAGAGCTTCCTTAAGTATGTTCATATTGACTGTTCCGTTCTTGCGGTCTTTTAGCGCAAGCGGCTGTTAAGCTCGTTAGGGTTATATTTCAAGGTCAAGGCCAAGGGGGTAGGCGCGTGGGCGACAGCGGCATTAAATATTGCATAGAGGCCGTCATATTTGCGGCGGATGCACCCGTAAGCATCGAGCGGCTTAGTAATATCCTCGAAGGCCATGACAAGGCCGAGGTAAGGGCGGCGCTTGACGAGCTTGTGGCGGAGTATAAGGCGCGCTCAGGCGGGATATTCATAGAGGAGGTCGCGGGCGGTTTTGTATTCCGCACCGGTCAGGAGTTTGCCCCGTGGCTCCGCAGGCTCTTTAAGATAGGGCTTCAACGGCTCAGCAAGGCGTCGATGGAGTCTCTGGCCATTATCGCGTATAAGCAGCCGGTCACGCGCGCCGAGCTGGAATCGGTAAGGGGAGTGGACTCGGGCGGCGTGCTCGGCACGCTCATGGAGAAGCGTTTCATAAAGATAGCCGGCAGAAAGGAGATACCCGGAAGACCCGTGGTCTACGGGACAACGAGGGAGTTTCTTGAGATGTTCGACCTCAAGGACCTTTCGTGCCTGCCGAGCTTAAAACAGATACGGACAATGGAAGGGGAAGATGCATCCGAAGAAGAGTTCAGGCGGACGGAAGAAGAGACAGACGGCGGACAGCGACGGCTTGATGCGCCTGCAGAAGATAATCTCGCAGGCGGGGGTGGCGTCGAGGAGGAAGGCCGAGGAGATGATGACCTCGGGCCGGGTGCAGGTCAACGGCCGGGTGGTGACGGAACTGGGGGCGAGGGCTAACCCGCTTACCGACGCCATCGAGGTCGATGGCGCAAAGATAACCGGCGCGTTTCGCGGCCCGCGTGTCTACGTCCTTCTTAACAAGCCCAAGGGCTATATAAGCTCGGTCACTGACCCTTTGAACAGGCCCGTGGTGACCGATATCGTCAAGGTCGGCAAGGCGCGGGTCTACCCGGTCGGCAGGCTCGACTATGACGCCGAGGGTGTCCTGCTCCTTACCAACGACGGCGAGCTTGCGAACCGGCTTATCCATCCCACTTTTCACGTCGCCAAAAAGTATCTTGTCAAGGTCAAGGACGTGCCGAGCGCGGCGGACCTTGTGCGCCTCGAGAGCGGCGTGCACCTTGAAGACGGCAAGACCTTTCCGGCAAAGGCGCGGATGGTAAGGCAGACGACGGAAAATTGCTGGATTGAATTGACCGTTACCGAGGGGCGCAACAGGCTTGTCAAGCGCATGTGCATGGCCATAGGACACCCGGTTGCAAAGCTCAAGCGGATAGAGTTCGCGGGGATAAAGCTCGGCAGTCTCGAGCCCGGAGCATACAGGCTGCTTACGGACGAGGAGGTCGAAAGGCTCAAGGGGTTGGGCGCCGTGAAGAAGGGCGTAACGCTGCCCAAGCCCGCTGTCTCGACCGGGATTGTCAGGCCGAGAAGGGCCGCAGCCCCGAGGAAGCTGGCAAGACGGAGGAATATCTCCGGTTCGGAGAATGCAGCCGACGGAAAGGCGGCTATTGTTTCAGAGAAATCCGCCGGTTTAAGAAGAACGTATGACAGGAAGACGGGTGTCGGCGCAGAGAAGCCGGCCGGTCAGAAGAGGATGTCCGGCAATAGAAGTCCTGTAGCTCAGGGCTTCAGCCCTGACAAACCCGCCGGTCAAAAGAGGCTTTTTGACAATAGAAAGAGGCCGACTGGCGCTGATAAGTCTGCAAGGCCTGTGAAACCGTTTGATAAAACAAAGACAACCGGCCCGAGGAAGGCGGCCCGTCCGAGAAGAGGTGAAGAGAGGGGCGCGGGCAGGAAGGGTTGAGCCCGTTTGCGCGACATTCTTCCCTTGACAACCCGTTTCAAGAGGGCCGTATCCTTATATAACCAAAGACTTGTATGTCAGTTTCAAACAGGGACACACCCATAAACGTCCTGACAACCTATTACGATGCCATGTTCGCGGCCTTCGGGCCGCAGGGCTGGTGGCCTGCCAGGACTCGTTTTGAGGTCATCGTTGGCGCGATACTCACGCAGAACACCGCGTGGACAAACGTCGAGGCCGCCATCAAAGAACTGAAGGCCGCCGGGCTTCTCAGGCCCGAGGCCATGCACAGGGCGGGGCTTGCTCATATCGCCCGATGCATCCGCAGCGCCGGATACTTCAACGTCAAGGCGCGCCGTCTTAAAAATTTTACAGACTATCTCTTTGAGAGGCATGGCGGGAGCCTCGACCGCCTTTTCAAGACGGACGGTGCCACGTTGCGTTCAACCCTTCTAGGGTTGAACGGCATAGGGCCGGAGACCGCGGATTCAATCATACTCTATGCGGCAGGCAAACCCGAATTCGTCATCGATGCGTACACAAAGCGCATCTTCTCGCGCCACGGACTCATAAGTGAAGCCGCCGGTTACGACGAGGTCAAGGCGCTCTTTACCGGATGTCTGCCGCCTGACGCCGCCTTGTTCAACGAGTATCACGCGCTTATCGTCGTGACGGCCAAAGAGTTTTGCAAGAGCCGCAAGCCTGTTTGCGAGGCCTGTCCGCTCAAGGCCTATCTTGGGAAAGGGGCAAAGGGCTGCCTGTAAATCCATGACCAACCGTATAAAGATACTTTCACCGGAGCTTGCCGCCAAGATAGCAGCGGGCGAGGTGGTGGATAGGCCCGCCTCTGTGCTGAAGGAATTGATGGAGAATTCCATCGACGCCGGCGCGCGCTCGATTACGGTCACGCTCGCCGAGGGGGGCCGCCGCATGATACGCGTCGTTGACGACGGCTGCGGCATCTCCGGCGAGGACGCGGCCCTGGCCTTCGTCCGCCACGCCACAAGCAAGATTTCCGTTGAGGACGACCTCTGGGCCATTCGCACAATGGGTTTTCGCGGCGAGGCCCTGGCAAGCATCTCGTCTGTCGCTCGTGTCGTGCTTCGCACGCGCAGGGCGAGCGATGATGCAGGCACGGTCGTTGAGGCGGCGGGTGTCGAGCCTCCGTCAGTAGCGGCAGATGGTTGCCCGGCAGGCACTTCAGTCGAGGTCAAAGACCTGTTCTTCAACACCCCTGCGCGGCTGAAGTTCCTCCGCTCGACCCAGGCCGAGTTCGGCAGGTGCGTCGAGGTCTTCAAGAAGATTGCGTATGCCAACCCGGCAACGCGCATGAAGCTCGTCCACGGGCCGTCATCCAACAAGGTAATCGATTCGCCTCCCGGCACGTTGAAGGAGCGCATAGCGGATATCGCCGGACGCGGGATTGCGGACAGGCTCGTTATAGTTGACACGCCCTTTATTAAGGGTTTTATAGCTACACCGGATATCAGCCACGCGGCCGCCTCCAACCTCTTTACCTACGTCAACGGCAGACCTGTGCGCGACAAGACGCTCACGGCCGCGATTATAGACGGATGCGGCACGGTCATCGAGCGGATGCGCTATCCGTTCGCGGTGCTCGACGTCATCGTGGACCCGGCTGACGTTGACGTGAACATCCATCCGGCAAAGACCGAGGTGCGGTTCAAGGATCAGCGTTTCGTATATGACGCGGTCAAGGCCGGGGTCGCGGGCGCGCTCGCGGCCGTTGGCCGTTCAGGCCGCGCTGTATATCCGGTTGGCGGGTCTGTGGGCGACGGCCAGTATGCGAACGATCCTTCTCATCTTCAAAGAGCAGGGCAGGGCGTGATTGATAACGCCGGGTTCGTTTCAAAGGGACAGGCCCGTCTGAATCCCCCAGGCCTTGACGGCGTTCGGCCCGGCGCTCGCGGCGGCGTTGAGGTCGAAGCCGTAGCTGATACGCGTCTGCTTGAGCTTGATACCGTGGGTCAGTTGTGGGGTGAGTTCCTGATTGCGGCCTCGACGCTGGGCGGCGGAGAGTTCTATATAATCGACCAGCACGGCGCGGCCGAGCGGTGCGCGTACGAGCGGCTTAAAAAAGACTGGTATGGCGTTGAGCGGGTTGCGTCTCAGGCGCTCCTTCTGCCTGAACGGGTCGAGACGACGCCCGAGGAGGCGGCCGCGCTCAATGTCGCGCTCGAGAGGATTGAGCGGCTGGGTTTCGAGGTCGTCCCGTTCGGCCTTGCGCCCAAGCTCGGTGGTGAGACCTTTCTTATAAAGTCGGTGCCGGATATACTCGCGGGCAGGGGAGCGGGCAGTGTCATAAAAGACCTTGCAACGGAGTTCGCGGATTCAGACGGCAGCCGCAAGCTCGAAGACCGCATCGACTCCGCGCTCATGCGCGTGGCCTGTCATAGCGTGATACGCGGGCCGAGGCCGCTTACGAGAGAGGAGGGTAACGCCCTGCTGCGCTCGCTGGCCAAGGTCGATTTTGCTGGATGGTGTCCGCACGGCAGGCCGGTTATTAAAAGGTATACGCGCGCTGAGGTCGAGGCGTTTTTCAAGAGGTAGCAGGCCGCTTAAAAACTCTCAATACGTCATTCCCTGGGCCTCTGTCGGGAATCCAGTCTCTGTGAAATCAACGAGTTATGGATTCCCGCCTTCGCGGGAATGACGGCATAAAGCGGTAACGCTGAGTTTTTCAGCAACCTGATAGGGGCACCCACGCGAGAAGCGTGGGGCTATGGAATTTTTTGAGCAGCCTGAACGAATTTAGAGTTTTTCAGCACCGTGGGAGATAATGGAAATAACCAGACGCGGTTTTTTAAAGGGCGGGTTCGTGCTCGGCGGCCTTCTTGCCTTTGACAGTGTATTCATTGAGACGCTTCGCGTGACTGTTGAAGAGACGGTGATAAAGATCGCCGGTCTGCCCCGTGAGTTCGAGGGCTTTAAGATATGCCAGATTACGGACATACACCACGGTATGGCGCTTGATATCGGCTATGTGGAGCGGTGCGTGCGCATGGCCAACGAGCTTGAGTCCGACCTTGTCGTGCTTACCGGCGATTACGTAGAGTCGAATAAGGCGTATTTCCCGGAGATTATAAAGACCCTTGCCAGACTCGACTCGCGCCACGGTCTGTTCGCGGTAATAGGCAATCACGACCATTATGCTGGGGCCGAAGCCGCTTCCCGCGCCCTTGAGGCGGAAGGCATACCGCTTCTAAATAACGGGCACGTTGTCATAGAGTCGGGTGGGGCGGGGATATGCCTCGCGGGTGTAAAGGACTTCATGGAAGACCTGCCCGATGCGACGGCCGCGCTCAAGGGCGCGCCGCCGGACGTCCCGGTCATCCTGCTCAGTCATCATCCAGATTACTCCGAGGCGCTGCCGCCGGGGACGCGCATAGACCTTGTTATCGCCGGGCATACGCACGGCGGTCAGGTGCGTGTGCCGTTTTCAAACTATGCGCCGGTCGTGCCGTCGCGCTACGGACAGAAGTACACGGGCGGGCTGGTGAGGCTCGCCAGCGGCGCTCAGGTCTATGTGTCAAGGGGGCTTGGCGCGGCGATATTGCCGGTGCGGTTTAATTGCACCCCAGAGCTGACGCTCTTGCGTCTTGTGCGCTAACATTGTGTCTTTAGCGCCTTGCATCCGCATAGGTTACGCGCATGGCTAAGACGAAACTCGTTATCATAACCGGGCCTACGGCAACCGGCAAGACCGGGCTTGCGGTGGAGGTTGCCCGACGCTTAGGCGGGGAGATTATAAGCGCCGATTCCATGCAGGTCTATCGCCGTTTCGATATCGGCGCGGCAAAGCCGTCGGCTGAAGAGCTTGCCGCGGCGCCGCATCACCTTATAAGCATCTGCGAGCCTTACGAGGATTATACGGCCGCGCGTTTTGTCTCGGACGCGGCGCAAAAGATAGAGGAAATACGCGGACGCGGCGCGGTTCCGATAGTCGCGGGCGGGACAGGGCTTTACATAAAGGCCCTTACCGCGGGCCTGCTGGATGCGCCTTCGGCGGATGACGCCTTACGCGCCGAGCTTCTGCTCATGGCTGACGAGTTGGGCAGGGAGGCGGTCCACGCAAGGCTCAGGGCCGTCGACCCCGCGAGCGCCAAGGCCATCCATCCGAATAATCTGCGCCGTGTGATACGGGCCATCGAGCTTACGACCCTTATGGGCGCTCCGGTCTCCGAGGCGAGGGGCGAGCATGGATTTGCCGAAGAACCTTATGATACATTCAAGATAGGCCTGAGTATGGAGCGCGCGGCCATGTATGCGGCCATAGACGCTCGCGTGGACAGGATGATGGAGGCCGGGCTCGTGCGCGAGGTCAGGGGGCTTCTGGCCGATTACGGAGCGGCATTGAAACCGATGGCCGGTCTGGGTTATAAAGAGATAACGGGTTATCTGACCGGCGCATACTCCCTTGACGAGGCTGTCTCGCTTATCAAGATGAACACGCGGCATTATGCCAAGAGGCAGGTTACGTGGTTTAAGAGGGATACGGAGATAAAATGGTTTTCAATCGGGCGGAAGGACGCTATAATAGACGTGGTAAAAGGATTTTTAAAGCCATGACCTATTCACGCACATTCGCGACAGCGCTCTTCTTCCTCGTTCTATTGGCATCCGCACCCGTTTTTGCGGGCGCGGCTCCGATATCCGTGGATGCCGAGGGCACGGCTATAAAATCGAGCGCGTACGACGTAAGGAAGAAGGCCACCGAGGCGTCCCTCAAGCAGGCGGTCACGCTTGCCGTCGGAACCGTGACAAGCCGGGAGGGGATGAAGGCCGCAGACCCGGCGGCCCTTGCGTATATAAACTCCAATGCCGCGGCATACGTGACGACCTACAAGATACTCTCCGAGGGCTGGATGACGCATTTCGACGTCACGCAGCAGGCCGTGGAAGAGGCGCTCGGCGCTGACAAGGGCGGACAGCAGGCCATTCCGCCGCCGTTGTCGATTGAAGAGCAGTCGCTCGGGGTGGAGGTATATCACATACGCATAAACGCCACGCTGGACGCGGCAGGGCTCTATGCCGCGCTCGTGAACTTCAGCGGCGCCTCCCCGGCCCGTCAAGCCGGGATATACACGCTTGCGCTCGTCGACATGGCCGACTATAACGTCTACAATACCGCTATGGCGGCGCTCCTGGCCTCGCCGGAGATAAAAGATATAAACTACGGCTCGTTTTACAGGGGCAGGATAACCTTGACGGCCGCGTCGTTTCTTGCCGGACGGACGCTGGCCGAGCGGCTCGTGAGGGAACTGGGGGCCGGTTTTGTCATAGGCATGGACGGTGAGCGCGGTATATTGATAAAACAGGCCCCGGCAGGGGTGATTCCGAACGAGGCGCAATGACAAGAAAGATATTGCCGGTATTTTTTATCATGCTCCTTCTGGCCGGTTGCGGCGGCCCAGCCGTCGATTACACGCTTTCCGACCAGTATCGTCTGGCCCGGCCGTATACCGTGGCCGTGCTTCCGGTCGAGTGGGCAACGGAGGCGCCGGAGGAGAAGGACGTAAGCCATCTCTTTAGAATTATGTCTTATGAGAGGCTTGGCGCGATGGGCTACAGGCTTGTGCCCCTTGAGGCGGTGGACGCCCTCTATCTCAAGGGCGGGCTCAAGGCAACGGCCGCAAGGCCGAAGCCGGAGATAGCCGGAGAACTCGGCGCGGACGGTCTGGTCATAGTCCGCGTGAATGGATGGGATAAGGGGACTCTGGCCGGTTATGCCTCGCTCGGCATGGAGGCCGAGCTTGCCATGTATTCGATGAAGGGCGAGCAACTTTGGAGCGCCGGTTACAAGACCTCTGAATCCGACCTGAGTCTTGATGCCGAGCCGAACGAGTTGGCCGTTGTAAAGGCATACGAGCCCCGGGTGCAGAGGTTCGTCGATGCCATATTCACCACCCTTCCGCAGGCCGAGACCCCCAGGTCGGAAAAGACGTTCTTTGACTGGCTGCCGTAGTCTTTCCCCTTTGCAGTTGACCTGAATTGGTGATGGTGTTATGACCGACCCTGCCCCCTCCTTGTCAAGGAGGGGGTTTTTACATCTGAGCGGAATCGCGGCGGGACGCCGGGGTTGAAGCCCTGTGCTATGTTACAGCGCCTCCGGCAGCCCGTGCAGGTCGCTCAGTTTGAAGACCGGGCCGCACTGGCAGGCGTAGACGCCGTTTATCTGGCAGTGTCCGCACTTGCCGAGTCCGCACTTCATGCGCCTTTCAAGCGAGACGAGTATGTCTTCGTCCCTCATCCCGGCCTTACGCAGGTTCATAATGACGAACTTATACATCACGGGCGGGCCTATGATTACGGCGGTTGTCCTGACGGGGTCTATATCCAGCTTCGCCATGAGCGTCGTCACGACGCCGACGTTGCCGCTCCAGCCTTTTGCAGGCTTGTCGATGGTGACGAAGGCGCGAAGCCCCGCCTTCGACCATTCGGTCATCTCTCCGCTGAAGAGCAGGTCGTCAGGCGACTTTGTGCCGTAGATGAGCGAGAGCCGCCCGTAGCCGGGGTTTCCGACGATGGTCTTTATAAGCGAGCGCATGGGCACGATGCCTATGCCCCCGGCGATAAAGACGACGTCGCGGCCTTTCATGGACGCCGCGTCAAAGCCCGTGCCGAAAGGCCCGCGTATCCAGAGGCGGCCGCCCTTGGGCACGCGGTGGATGGCGTTGGTGAGGTTGCCGACGGCGCGTATGCACAGCTCAAGCCCTTCACTTGCGCCCAGCGGCGATGCGACTGAAAACGGCGCTTCGCCGTATCCGGGCAGCCCCACCATGTAGAATTGGCCCGGCAGGTAGTTGAGGGTTGAACCGGCATTCGGGGCAATCCCGCTCGGCCTCGTACTTTCAACGGCAACGGGGTATTGGGTGTGGTTCGGGTTCTGTCCGTTCAACAAGGCGAGGGCGAAGAGCCGCTCTTTTTCCGTGAGCTTGGCCGCGCGCGTTACAAGGGCCTCTGTTGGCAGATACGGCGAGGCCGGGCCTGTCTGTTGCGGCGCTGGGGCTGTGTTGGTTGCGGGAACGGTTTGAGGGGTCTTGGTCATCTCTCGGCCTTTTTCGTCCGGACTGTCTCGTCAATGATACCGCGCTTCGCGTCCTCGGCGATAAGCTCGTTCGTCACCTCGGCTATGTTTATATTGACGAGGCACGTCCTTATGCACCTGCCGCAGCCGACGCAGAACGGCGCGTTGAAGACGTCGGTCAGGTAGCGGAACTTGCGGTTGAAACGGTGGCGAAGCCGCGCGCCGCGCGGCTTGCGGAAGTTGTGTCCGCCTGCAACGAGCGCGAACTCCTCAAGCGTGCATGCGTCCCAGACCCGGACGCGCTCGCCTTGCTTCAGGTTTGCGGCCGGTTCGTCCCTTACGTCGAAGCAGTAACAGGTCGGGCAGACGTTGTTGCACGAGCCGCATCCGTAGCAGATTGAGCCTATCCTGTCCCACACAGGGCTTGCGTCGCTCCGGGCGTATATGGCGGGCAGCGCAGCGGCAGGCGCGTCGAGTCTGGTCTTGAACGAGCCTGCCCTCTTTTTCTCGAACGCTTCCATGTTGCGTATCTCTGAGGCCGCGGCTGTTACGGCCTTTGTATATTTCCTGAGTATCGCCGCGCCGCGCTTTGTGCCGACGTCTATTGCAAAGCCATTTTTTGTCTGGTGCAGGAATAGGTCGAAGCCCTCGGTAGCATGCATCGTCCCGATGCTCTGGCAGAAGCAGTGCTCGTCCGGCATGCAGTCCGTGCCGATCACGAGGGTCTTTGCGCGCCGGGCAAGGTAGTTGGCATCCGGCGCGCCATAGGCGAAGACCCTGTCCATCAAGAGCATGGCGTGGATGTCGCAGGCGTGCAGTCCGATTATGACCTGGTCCGCAGCCTCGACAACCGGTTTGTGCGAGCCGTCCTCCATGTTGAATCTTAAAAGGGTCTCGCGCTCCGGGAAGACGAACCCCTTGGCCGAGAGGTGGGTCGGGGTCTGCAGCAGGACGAGTTGCTTTGCGTCGGTTATCTCGCCATAGGCGGGAAAGCCGTCCTTTTTAACGGTGCCATAGACCTTGTAGTCCCGGATTAACCCGGTTACAAGGGCCTTCAGACCGGTTTTTGTAATAAATTTCATGCCATTGGCCTTTGCATATCCCTCAAATGCGCTATGATTATAACAAACAAACCGAATGCTGTCCAATTGCGGCCTTTTTAATGGGCCAGGGTGATTTTTGGGGCATATAAGGTATGAGTAAAAAGAATACTTGACAAAATTGATAAGGTATATTAAATTTAGAATATTGTATGATATGCGGCTCGCTGCGAGTGTCTATGCCGGACAGGGAAGAGGCGGGGGCATCCCCGGGCAATATCTTTGTTAAACGAAGAAAGGTGAGTTGATTGAGGCTATCCACAAAAGGTCAATATGCGGTAAGGGCGATGGTCACGCTTGCCTGTCATTCGGGAGACAAGCCCGTAACCCTCAAGGATATATCGGTCGAGGAGGGCATCTCGCTCTCATACCTTGAGCAGCTCTTTGTAAAGCTCCGTAAGGGCAGGATTGTAAAGAGCGTGCGCGGCCCGGGCGGCGGCTATGTCATGGCAAAGCCAGCCTCCTCCATAAGCGTTGGCGAGGTCATAGCGGTGGTGGAAGAGCCTCTCAACCCGGTCGCCTGTCTTGACGACGACGCGCTCAAGTGCGCAAGGGCGAGCAGTTGCATCACCCAGCGCGTGTGGAAGGGTTTGGCCGAGAAGATAGCCGAGTTCCTCAATTCCGTAACCATAGAAGACCTGAGCCGCGAGGCAAAGGCCGCGGCCGCGAGCGGACTCAAACCGGCGGTGGAGTCGTGCATAAGCGTCAGGGATTGACTGACCGGTTGCCGCTGACGGATAACCGATAACTTTAAGGAGGACGTTTTTTTGAAGAAAATATATTTTGACAATAACGCCACGACCCCGATTGACCCGGAGGTCTTTGAAGCGATGGTGCCGTTTCTCAAGGATGAGTGGGGCAACCCGTCGAGCATCCATTGGGCCGCAAGGGCGCCGCGTAAGGCCGTTGACGAGGGGAGAGAGAAGGTCTGCAAGCTCCTGAATTGCGCCGCGCTCGAGCTGATTTTCACGAGCTCCGGCACCGAGGGCGACAACCACGCCATAAGGGGCGTTGCTTACGCTAAGAAGGAGAAGGGCAACCACATCATCACGACAAAGGTCGAGCACCCGGCCGTGCTCAATACGTGTAAGGCGCTTGCAAAGGAAGGTTTTGAGACGACCTATCTTGACGTGAATGCCGAAGGGCTACTTGACCTCGATGCGCTCAAGGCCGCCATCACGCCCAAGACCATACTCATAACAGTGATGTACGCCAATAACGAGACCGGAGTCATTTTTCCAATCAAGGAGATAGGCGAGATAGCCAAAGAGCGCGGCGTGACATTCCATACGGACGCGGTCCAGGCCGCGGGAAAGATACCCATAGACGTGCAAAAGCTCAACGTCGATCTATTGACCATATCCGGGCATAAGCTCTACGCGCCAAAGGGCATGGGCGCGCTATTTGTGAAGAGGGGCGTGCGCCTCGTGCCGCTCATCACCGGAGGCCACCACGAGCGCAACAGGCGCGGCGGCACCGAGAACGTCGCGGGCATCGCGGCAATGGGCAAGGCCGCCGAGATCGCCATACGCGATATGGAAAAAGAGGGCGCGCAAATACTGGCCCTGCGTAACCGTCTTGAAAAGGGGCTTGCTGAAAAGATACCGCATATAAAAATCAACGGGGCCATAGACAGGCGCCTGCCGAATACGTCCAATATCAGCTTTGAGTTTGTCGAGGGAGAATCCCTGCTCTTGAATCTCGACATGAAGGGCATCGCGGCCTCGAGCGGCTCGGCATGCACGTCCGGCAGCCTTGAGCCGTCTCACGTCATGCTTGCAATGAGCCTGTCGCACGAGATGTCGCACGGCTCGGTAAGGTTCAGCCTCGGCAAGATGAATACGGTCGAGGATATCGACTATCTCATCGAGATAATGCCGCCGATAGTCGAGCGCATGAGGAGCATGTCCCCGCTCTACGCAGGGGCGAAGTAGGCGGGGCGGCGAGACCAGGGAATCTCTGGATGAAAACCCTCTTCCCTTGGGGAGGCGCTAAAGACATGATGTTGCGCCAAAGACATAACGTTAGGCGCTAAAAGCATTACGTTAGCGCACAAGCGCACACGAGCGCACAAGAGCAACTGTGTTGTCAAGGGGCGCGAAACTCCCCCTCTTTGTAAAAG
>JACRNO010000089.1 GCA_016234855.1 Deltaproteobacteria bacterium
TAAATCTCCCCCCTTTGACAAGAGGGGGGCGGGGGGGATAACGTCTCCCCCCTTTAGCCAAGGGGGGTTGGGGGGGATTATGACGACCTTTATCGGCAGCCCGTATTCCTTCGCAAACTCGAAGTCGCGCTGGTCATGGCCCGGCACGGCCATGACGGCTCCTGTGCCGTATTCCATGAGCACGAAGTTGGCGGCCCAGACCGGGACCCTTTCTCCTGTAAGCGGGTTTATGCAGTATGCGCCTGTAAAGACGCCCTCTTTCTTCATGGTCTCGATCTCGCGCCCGGTCTTTGCGTCATTCCATACGCGCTCTGCGAAGGCCGTCACCTCGGCGCGCCTGTCATGCGTTGTAATCGTGTTGAGCAGCGGATGTGTCGCGGCAAGGCTCATGAAGGTGACGCCGTAGAGGGTGTCGGGCCGCGTCGTGAATATGTGTACGACGTCGGCGTGGCCGTCTACCTTGAACGAGACCTCCGCCCCGGTTGATTTGCCTATCCAGTTTCTCTGCATGGCCAGCACCCGCTCGGGCCAGCCGGGCAGTTTATCGGTAAAGTCCAGAAGCTCTTCCGCGTATTCGGTAATCTTGAGGAACCACTGCTCAAGCTCCTTCATCTCGACAACGGAGGAGCAGCGCCAGCACGCCCCGTCCTCGACCTGCGCGGTGGCCAGCACGGTTGCGCAGTCCGGGCACCAGTTGACGGTCGAGCGTTTCTTGTAGGCAAGACCCTTTTCAAGGAGTTTTAAAAATATCCACTGGTTCCATCTGTAGTAATCAGGCTTGCAGGTGGCGACCTCGCGCGACCAGTCGTATGACAGCCCCATGCGCTTCAATTGGGTCTTCATGTTGGCGATATTCTCGTGCGTCCACTTCGCCGGGGCGATTCCGTGCTGTATGGCCGCGTTCTCGGCAGGCAGGCCGAACGAGTCCCAGCCCATCGGGTGCAGGACGCTCTTGCCGCGCATCCTGAGAAAGCGCGCCACCACGTCGCCTATGGAGTAGTTGCGCACGTGGCCCATGTGAATCTTGCCGGACGGGTAGGGGAACATCTCAAGGACGTAGTATTTCCCGCCCTTTGCGTCCGGTTGCGTCTTGAACGCGTTGTCGCGCTCCCATGTTGCCTGCCATCGCGTCTCTATGGCCTCTGGCTCGTATCTTTCCGTTTTTTCGGGTCTTTCCGCCATTGTAGGGTCAATCCTTTTCAGCCGGTAATCGGTCGTTTATATCGCATGTTTGCCATGCCGTAGCTCAGGGCTCAAACTTCCCCCTTTGGAAAAGGTGGGGGGGATTTGCCATGATAAAAGCAGGCCTGAAGGCCTGCGCTACAGGTGGCGCGTTATGGGTAACCATGCCTCTTGCTTATAGCACACAAGTTTAACACTTTTCAAATGGTAACGCACCCGCTATGCGAGCGGCAGGCGCGGAGCGTCTGTGATTTACCGTCTTGCGGGGCCGATGCCGTCGGGAGGAAACTCCTGACGGCACGAAAATGCTTGTTTTGACAGCGCGTCCGTCTTAGTGATATGCTGTCCAGATGTTCAGGTCAGGGTTCGCCGCAATCATAGGCCGGCCAAACGCCGGTAAATCCACGCTCTTGAACGCCCTTGTTGGCGAGAAGATAGCCATCGTCTCGCGCAGGCCCCAGACCACCCGTAACGTCATACGCGGGGTGGTGACGCGGCCGGACGCGCAGGTCATCTTCATCGACACCCCGGGCATACACGAGGCCAAGGGGACGCTGAGCGTCAGGATGGTGAAAGAGGCATTCGGCGCGCTCAAGGGCGCGGACGCCGTCGTCTATATGGTAGAGCCTTTTCTCCGGGGCGTGTCGGACGACGACAAGCTCATCATCGCAAACCTCGGCCGCTTGAACCGTCCGGTCGTGCTGGCCGTCAACAAGGTGGACGCGATAGACAAGGAAAAACTCCTGCCGCTGATACGCGAGTTCTCGACTCTCTATCCGTTCAAGGAAATCGTGCCTATTTCCGCGCTCAAGGGAGACGGGGTCGAGTTGCTGATGGGCGTTATCACGGGACTGTTGCCCGAAGGCCCGCGATACTTTCCAGAGGACGCGATTACGGATATGCCGGAGCGTTTTATCGCAGCCGAGATAATCCGCGAGAAGGTCTTTACCTTCATATCGAAAGAGGTGCCGTACTCAACGGCGGTCGCGGTCGAGTCGTTCACCGAAAAGAAGGGCAAGGGCGTCGTGGTCATACAGGCGGCCATCAACGTCGAGCGCGAGTCGCAAAAGGGCATAATCATCGGCAAGCAGGGCGCGATGCTCAAGCGCATAGGCATGGCCGCGCGCAAGGACATAGAAAAGCTCCTCGGCGCAAAGGTCTTTCTCGAACTCTTCGTCCGCGTAAGCCAGGGGTGGACTGGTCGGGAAGATGAGATAAAGGCGTTCGGGCACTGACAAGCTCTCGGTCTGTGCCGTATTCTTAATCAGTCGGGATTCACAGTGAATCAAGAAATCCGGCATGACGCGCCTTGTTACGCGTTCTTCGCCATGGGAATAATCAATGAAGCCGATAGTAGCCATAGTTGGCCGCCCGAACGCGGGGAAATCGACCCTCTTCAATAAACTCCTCGGCAGGCGCAAGGCCATCGTTGGCGACGAGCCCGGGGTGACGAGAGACCTGAACTTCGCCGACACAGAGGAGTTCGGCAGGGCCTTTACGCTCATAGATACCGGCGGGTTCGAGCCCAGGAGCACGGACGTCATCCTCACGCAGGTCAAGTCGCAGATGAACCTCGCGATAGAAGAGGCCGACCTCATAATATTCCTGATGGACGGCAGGAGCGCGCCCACGAGCGCGGACGCCGACCTGATCGCCATACTCAGGAAGTCCGGCAAAAAGGCGATATACGCCGTTAATAAGATAGACACCCCGGCCCGCAAGGACCTCCTCTCCGAATTCTATACGCTCGGCATCTCGCCCCTGATAGCCGTCTCAGCAGAGTTCGGCATCGGCCTTGACGAGCTTGTGGATACGATACTGGAGAAACTCCCTGTTGCGCCGCCGGAAGAGCCGGTCGGCGAGCGCATCAGGGTCGCCATTGTGGGACGCCCCAACGTGGGCAAGTCATCGTTGCTGAACCGTCTCATCGGCAGGGACCGCGCCATAGTAAGCCCGCTTGCGGGCACGACGCGCGATTCTCTCGATACGCCGTTCGAGTACAACGGCAGGAAGTACCTCTTCGTGGATACCGCCGGTATACGGCGTAAATCAAGGGTCGTCGAGTCGGTGGAGTCGTACAGCGTGATGGAGGCGATACGCTCCATCGACCGCTGCGACGTGGCCGTGCTCGTGGTGGACGGCAAGGACGGCCTGACAACGCAGGACGAGAAGATTGCGGGTATAATAGCCGACAAGGGGCGCAGTTGCGTCATAGCCGTCAACAAGTGGGACCTCGTTGAGAAGGACTCCAAGACCGCCGACCACGTTACGCTGAAGCTGCGCGAGGGGGTCTCTTTCCTCTCCTATGCGCCCGTGCTCTTCATCTCCGCGCTCTCAGGCCAGAGGGTCTCCAACATGTTCGGCCTTATCGACTGCGTATACGAGGAGGCCCTTACGCGGATTCCAACGGCGCGCCTTAACGACGCGGTCGCGGACATGGTGGCGCGTCATCACCCGCCTGCATGGAGGGGCAAGGAGATA
>JACRNO010000038.1 GCA_016234855.1 Deltaproteobacteria bacterium
ATGGTCATGCCCGGTGACAACGTGAGCCTCGAGGTCGAGCTGATAATGCCGATAGCCATGGAAGAGGGGCTTCGGTTCGCGATAAGGGAAGGCGGCAGGACGGTCGGGGCCGGCGTCGTAACGAAGATACTGGCGTAACAAAGACGGTTATCGGTCATCGGTTGTCGGTAATCGGTGAAAAGAGAGCCGGTCTTGCGGATAACGGACAACTGATAACTGATAACGGTAAACGGAGCTAAGAAGGTGGATAACCAGAAGATAAGGATAAGACTCAAGGGTTTCGATCACAGGCTGCTCGACAGGTCTGTGAAGGATATCGCGGAGACGGCCAAGAGGACGGGCGCGAAGGTTATAGGCCCCATACCGCTGCCGACGCGCATAAACAAGTATTGCGTCCTGCGTTCTCCACACGTAGACAAGAAGAGCAGGGAGCAGTTCGAGATACGCACGCACAAGAGGCTCATGGACATCGTCGAGCCTTCGCAGAATACCGTTGATGCGCTTATGAAGCTCGATCTGCCGGCGGGCGTAGACGTCGAGATAAAGCTCGACTGACGGGGTCTGTGCCGCGCCTTGGGAATGACGGATAAGAACGCGGCGCGCGGAACCTGAAAAAACGGCGCGGCGCTTGTACGACGCACGATAAAATGACGGCAGGGTCTCAGGGGCGCAAGCCCCGCGATGAGACGATTAAGGCAAAACCAAACAGAGGCTGGGTGTTATGATAGAAGCAATACTCGCAAAAAAGATCGGCATGACGCACATATACTCCGAGACGGGCGCGCAGATACCCGTTACCGTAGCCACCACGGCCTCCTCGTATGTCGTACAGAGGAAGTCGAAGGAGAAGGACGGTTACGAGGCCCTTCAGATCGGCATACTCGCGAAGAAAGAGAGCCGCGTGAACAAGGCCATGAAGGGGCACTTCAAAAAGGCCGGAACCCCCTGCCTCTACAGGCTTGCCGAGGTCAAGGGCACCGAGCTTGACAACCATAAGCCGGGCACTGAAATCAAGTGCTCCGAGATATTCCAGGTCGGCGAGCACGTTGACGTGACCGGCACTTCCAAGGGCAAGGGTTTTCAGGGTTCGATGAAGCGTCATAACTTCGGCGGCGGACGCGCAACCCACGGCTCGATGCACAACAGGGCGCCCGGCTCCATAGGCTCAAGCTCGGATCCTTCAAGGGTCTACAAGGGCATGAGGATGGCCGGACACATGGGCGACGATACCGTCACCGTGCAGAATCTCAAGATAGTCGCCATACGCCCGGAAGAGAATATAATCCTCATCGGCGGCGGCACTCCGGGGGCCGTCGGAAGCGTGATGATGATAAAGAAGTCGGTAAAGAAGTGAGCTTTGACGCAATAAAAGTTGGCAATGGTTAAGATTCTCCTTGCCTCTTTCTTCGATATCCGGTATATTAACTGTTTCCCGCCGAGTGAGGGCATGCAGGCCTCAGGGATGTAAGTTGTCGAGGGTTACTTGCGCGGCCGGGATGCACGATGTAGGCCGCCAGTCTTAAGTCTGGACGGGTTTGGCGGCTTGGCTGCAATGTCAAGGGGTTTATAACGGTATCATCTACTGCAAGAGCTTGTGCCGGGTTGAGGCATGGAGCTTTAAAATCGAGGGTTTCGGCTATGAACGTTGATGTCATCAATACAGACGGTAAGAAGGTCTCAGAGTTGGCCTTGAACGCATCCGTGGACGGAGCGCCGAATAACGCGCTCTTCTATGAGGTCGTCAAGATGCAGCTCGCCAATCGCAGGAGCGGCACCGCATGCACCAAGACCAAGGGTCTTGTGAGCGGAGGCGGCGTAAAGCCGTGGAAGCAGAAGGGCACCGGCAGGGCGCGTTCCGGCTCCAACAGGTCTCCGGTATGGAGGCACGGCGGCACGGTATTCGGCCCGAGGCCGCGCGACTATTCGTATAAAGTCCCGAAGAAGGCCGTTCGCGAGGCGCTTCTCTCTGCGTTAAGGTTAAGGCTCACCGAAGGCAAGGTCAGGGTCTATGACGCCATAGAGTTCAAGGAGCCGAAGACGAGGATAGCCTGCGAGTTTCTCAAGAAGGCAGGTTTTGACAACGGCCTGATAGTGATAGAGGGCAAGAACAACAACCTTGAGCTTGCGGCAAGAAACCTCAAGGACTTCAAGGTACTCAAGGCCGCGGGCATCAACGTCTACGACATACTCAACTACGACAACCTTCTCATAACGAAGGCCGCGCTTGAGAAGATAGGGGTCTCGGCGTAGAGGTTGTTGAAAAGCACACTGTTTGTTCGGGCTGTTCAAAAAGCTCCCGACCCATCCTTCGGATGGGTGCCCCGAAGGCATCGAGGAGCGAGGAATGTAGCGTATTTTGTCCATACGCCGCAGTGACGAGCCGGGGCACCAACGCCAAGTGGCGTGGGTTGGATAACGCGGTAGATGGAGCTTTTTCAACAGCCTGATAGAGGTTGCGCGCGATTGAAAGCGGCGGGTGTCGTAAACATGCCGGCCGGACATATAAGGCTTATAACGTATTGAGAGGCGAAAGATGAAAGATCATTATGCAATCATAAAGTCACCGGTCATCACCGAGAAGAGCACGGCGAGCGTCGCCATGCATAACAAGGCAATCTTCTGGGTTGCGCTTGACGCAAACAAGAAGGATATACGCGAGGCGGTGGAGAAGGCGTTTAACGTCAAGGTGGTGGACGTCAACACGCAGCGCGTTCCCGGCAAGCTGAAGCGGATGGGCAAGCACGCGGGCAAGAAGCCCACCAGGAAGAAGGCCTATTGCACGCTTCGTGAGGGCGATAAGATTGCGCTCTTCGAAGGGGTCTAAAGCCGGACGCCTTGTGTTTGAGCCGCGCTCCGCGGTCTTCATAAGCGGGTATAAGGGCAGGAAGGTGACCGTCCCCAGCGGGACGCTATAACGATAAACATTCAGGACAGGAAGAATATGCCAGTTAAAAGCTATAAACCCACATCACCGTCGCTTCGCAAGAAGACTACCCTCGTATTCGAGGGTCTCGCAAAGAAAAGGCCTGAGCGCCTGCTCACGGTGCCTCTCAAGAAGACGGGCGGAAGAAACAACCTTGGCCGCGTCACTGTCCGTTGGATAGGCGGAGGGCACAAGAGGCTTCTGCGTCTCATCGACTTCAAGAGGGACAAGCGCGGCGTGCCGGCGACGGTGGCGGCCATTGAGTATGACCCGAACCGCACTGCGAACCTCGCGCTCTTGAACTATGTGGACGGAGAGAAGAGATACATCATCGCTCCGAACGACCTCAAGGTCGGCGATCAGGTTACGGCGGGTCCGGAATCCGATATCAAGCCGGGCAACGCGCTTCCGCTCGGTTCGATACCGGTCGGCACCTTTGTCCATAATATCGAGATGAGGGCCGGAAAGGGCGGCCAGCTTGTAAGGGCTGCCGGCGGGTATGCGCAGTTGATGGCCAAGGAAGGCACATACGCCACGGTCAAGCTTCCCTCCAACGAGGTGAGGATAATACTGCAGGAGTGCTATGCCACGGTCGGACAGATCGGCAACCTCGACCATGAGAACGTAACCATCGGCAAGGCCGGAAAGTCCCGCTGGCTCGGGAAAAACCCGAAGGTCAGGGGCGTGGCCATGAACCCGGTCGACCATCCGCACGGCGGCGGCGAAGGCAAGAGCAAGGGCGGCAATCATCCGACAAACCCATGGGGCGTGCCTACAAAGGGGTACAAGACCAGAAGGCGCAAGGCCACTGACAAGTATATTATAACCAGGAGGAAGTCGCGGTGAGGTCTGTAAAAAAAGGTCCGTTTGTAGACGGCCATCTCCTTAAGAAGGTTCAGTCAGCCGGCGACGTGCGCGCCAGAAAGGTCATCAAGACCTGGTCGCGCAGATCGATGATTATCCCGGACATGGTGGGCTTTACCATGGCCGTGCATAACGGCAAGAAGTTCATACCCGTCTTCGTGACGGAGAACATGGTCGGCCACAAGCTTGGAGAGTTCTCTCCGACGCGCACCTTTCACGGGCACGCGGGCATAAAGAAGGCCAAGGGGCCGGGCGCAAAGGGATAACCGCGGTCGTAGTGAGCGGGTGGCGAATGCGGCCTGGGATGCGCGGGCAAATATGATATATAGGGCGCGCTTAAGGTCTCACACCGGACGCGCAGCCAGTCATCTGTTATAAAGTTTACGGGGGCGAAGGTCTAACATGGAAGCGAAGGCCACATCAAAATATATGAAGGTATCGCCGCAGAAGGCGCGGCTTGTCGTTGACCTTATCAGGGGCAAGAAGGTCGACGATGCCCTGAACATACTGGCGTTTACACAGAAGGCCGTGACCAGGGATATCGCCAAGGTCGTCAAGAGCGCGATAGCCAATGCGGAGAACACCAAGGAACTCGACGTTGACAAGCTCTTTATCAAGACCGCGTACGTCGATCCGGGCCCGGTCATGAAACGCACCTATGCGAAGGCCATGGGCAGAGGCGCGCTCATCCGCAAGAGGTCGAGTCACGTTACCATCATAGTGGACGAGAAGTAGGAGTTTTATCGCGTCGGCGCCATGGGCCCGGCGGCTTTGAATATAGGCGGCGGGCAGGGCGTAGTGGCTGCGAAGCCATCCAACAATAAACATCAACATCAGTAAGGCGGAGGTCGTTTTTGGGCCAGAAAGTTAATCCAATCGGTTTTAGGCTTGGCATCTCACGCGGCTGGGATTCAAGATGGTACTCTCAGAAGAGTTATGCGGAATTCGTCCATGAGGATTTGAAGCTCCGTAAATTCATCAAGAAGAAGCTGTACCACGCCGGCATCTCCAAGATAGAGATAGAGAGAACGGCGAATAACGTCAAGGTGATTATCCGCACAGCCAGACCGGGTATCGTCATAGGCAAGCGCGGCGCCGAGATAGACGTCATGAAGAAGCAGCTTGCGGCGCTTACGAGCCGTCCGGTAGACCTTGAAATCGTGGAGGTCAGAAAGCCGGATACGGACGCGCAGCTCGTCGCGGAAAACGTCGCCTTGCAGCTTGAGCGCAGGGTCTCGTTCAGAAGGGCGATGAAGAAGGCCGTTACTTCCTCGATGCGCATGGGCGCAAAGGGCATCAAGATAATGTGCGCGGGAAGGCTCGGCGGCGCCGAGATAGCAAGGTCTGAGTGGTACAGGGAAGGCAGGGTGCCTCTTCATACGCTTCGCGCCGACATAGATTACGGCGTGGCTGAATCCACCACCACCTTCGGTTTGATAGGCGTCAAGGTGCTCATATACAGGGGCGAGGTCCCGACGCTCGGCGGCACGCCTGAAGAGGCGGCCTCCGGCGCAAAATCATAGAGTCGTTGAATCTGGAAGGCGTGTCCGGCCAGAATTGGTTGGTTATCAATTATAAAGGTTAGCAGGGGTAAGTCATCATGTTGATGCCGAAGAAGGTTAAATTCAGAAAGCAGCAGAGGGGCAAGAGGCGCGGCCTTGCGCAGACCGGCTCGACCTTGAGCTTTGGGAACTACGGCCTGCAGGCCCTGCAGTGCGGCTGGCTCTCCACCAGGGAAATCGAGGCCGCCCGTATCGCCATGACCCGCCATATCAAGAGGGGCGGCAAGATATGGATACGCGTCTTCCCGGACAAGCCGGTTACAAAGAAGCCCGCCGAGACAAGGATGGGCAGCGGCAAGGGCGGCCCGGAGGATTGGGTGGCCGTTATCAAGCCGGGCAGGATACTCTACGAGATGGAAGGCGTGACAGAGGAGACGGCCAGAGAGGCGTTCAGGCTCGCGGCGCATAAGATATCCATACCGACGAAGTTCATAGAGCGCGAGATATTCTAAGCCGCCCCTAAGCTTGATTCGAGCTCCGGCGCAGCTATCGTGAAAAAATCAAGAAGGAAATAGAGTGATGAAAGCGTCCCAGATAAGAGAGATGACAGGTGCCGACCTGAAGGCAAAAGAGGCAGAGCTCCGCAGCGAGCTCTTCAACCTCCGCATGCGTCATAAGATAAACCAACTCGAGAACCCGCTTAAGCTGCGTCATCTCCGCAGAGAGATCGCGCAGTTCAAGACCATTATCGCCGAGAAGGAAAGGAAGGGTTAAGATGGAAGAGACTCAGGCCAAGGTCAGGAGAAAGACCCTTGTGGGCAGCGTGCTGTCGGGCGGCAA
>JACRNO010000091.1 GCA_016234855.1 Deltaproteobacteria bacterium
GTAGCTCTTCAAAAGTCCATCTGCTTCGTTGTCCGACCCACGCCAAGTGGCGTGGGTCTATGGAGCTTTTGCAGACTTTGTCTGCTGGTAATGAAGTTGTTCATTTATATTGCTCGCCCAGCACCACTTTCCATTTGGCACCAGTGAACCAACAGGGTTTCGTTGGAAAGTGGTGCTGGGCGAGCGGCCAGAGAGCAGCCTGAATGAATTTTGAGTTTTTCAACAACCTGCTAACACCTTTGTCTCCGTCAACCTTATCGCATATCGGCCGCCGAACGCCCCTGGCATGGCCGTAAGGAGCGCCCGGCCCTCCACCAGGACGTCAATCGGCTCCCTGGCGCGCCTGTCCGTTTCAATGATATCCCCGGGCCTGAGGCTCAGGAGGTCTTCCGCGCTGATGCCCGCCGTGCCCATCTCAACGCTTAGCGTTATCGGCGTATCAAGCACGGCCTGTCTCATCCCTGCCGCCCATACCGCGCGCTCCTGGGCCCCGCACAGATTGGCCAGCGCCCCGCTTACGGGTTTGAGCGAGTCCATCGGGATGGCTATGATAAACCTTCCGGCACAGCCGGATACGGTCATCTTGAAATACGAGAGGTGAACCAACGCGGCATCCGGCATGACCGGCATCTGTTTGAAGGACGTCTCAAACCTTTCGCTCGCAAAACCTGCCTCAAACCCAGCCCGCATCTCTTCATTTATAGGTTGAATACCCAACCCCGCGCTTATCAACGGAAGCAACTCTTTCGCCCAACTCGTTCTCATCGCGTCCAGCAAAGCGTCCGCGGCCCTGGTAAGGGTCGAACGGCTTAAGGCCGAAAGCCGCGTCTGTGCCGAAGGCGCCGTTGTCCCACGCCAGCCAAAGTATGCGTCAACAATAAGCCCCGTGACGGAAGGCTCCATAATCAGGCAACCGCGGCCTGAAAGCGGGGTGAGCGTAAAGGCGCAAAAGGCCTTGCCGGGCCCGGCCATAAGCCTGCGATAGGACGCCACCTCAACGCCGTCGCATACAACCTCTACAGCGCTTCCGAGAAGCCCCGTCAGAGATATGGATGACTCGCGGCATATCAGACGGTTTATCCTCTCAAGCCCTGCAATACGGCTTGCGTCGACCGCCTCCAATCCGGTACGGTCATACGGCCTGATATCGCGCTCATCAGGCAGACCAGCCTTGCGCGCCCCCAGGCCATGCTCGCGTATGCCAACGAGCAGCATATCTATCTCTTCTTTGGAAAGTAACGGCCCCTGCATCTGACTGGCCCCATGTTGTGCTGGTTATGATTAGACGCAATATGCCTATTTTACTAATAAGCAATTCCCATGCCACGGACATGCCTTGCAATGACATCAGGGAAAAGCAACAACTACTTGAAAAACAAAGGGTTTTGTTTGGCTGAAAAGGGCTTGGAAGGGAAGGGTTGCAGAAAAGGGGGTAACGTCAAAGGATTGAATCGACGAACGTCAGTATTATGACGGGACTATCTCCGACGATGGTTGCAATAGCGGTTGGGGATGCGTTACGATTGGACCGGCCTGGGGTGCGGCAGGAATGGGATTGGGCCTATTCCTTGCAGGAGGCGCAGATACGCTCGTCTATCTTCTTCTGAATGCCGCGCGTTCGCTCATAGTCGCGTTGCATCTTATCCAACTCCTCACGGGCACGTTGCCGACTCTCTGCATCGGCCTCGTCACCGTCTTTGAAGATAAACTCCGACTCAGGCGGGGTATGGGCTTCAGCCATCTGCTCGTATTCCTCTGCCTGACTGAGCATCTCGTCGCGCTTTGCCGCGTCCATCTCCGTTGCGGCGCGCACGCGTAGTTTGCCGGCCAGGTCAAGATACTCGTCCCTTATGGGACTGCCCGCATGGGCCATGACGGATAAGGCGCACCATGCGATAACGGCGAATACGGCTGTCAGGATGCCGCGCTTCATAGAAACCTCACATTTTATGATTATATCACGGGATAACGCCGCCAATCTACAATAAAATCCCGGCGACGGAGGCCGTCATGAACGAGGCTACTGCGCCGGCCACGAGGGCCTTTATCGCAAGACGCGCCACGTCCTTTTTCCTCTCAGGCGCGATCGTTCCGATGCCGCCTATGAGTATGGCGATGGAGCCGAAGTTGGCGAAACTGCACAGCGCATAGGTCGCTATGACGATGGAGCGCGGCTTGAGCGCGCCAGCGGTAATATAACCCTGCATCCTCTGGTAAGATATGAACTCGTTGAAGACAACCTTCACGCCAAGCAGGCCCCCCACCGCGCGGCAGTCCTCGAACGGCACCCCCATGATGAAGGCGACGGGCGTAAAGAGATAGCCTGATATATCCTCGAACGAGGTGTGGATAAATCCGAGGAAGTAGTTCAACATCCCTATGATGGCTATGAAGGCCAGTAGCATCGCGCCTATGGAGGCGGCGAGCCTCAGCCCGTCCGAGGCCCCGTTGGCCGCCGCCTCTATGACGTTTACGTTATCCGCCTTGATACCGCCGCCTGCCTCTACGCTTACCGGCGTATCCCGCTCCGGTATCATGAGCTTGCTCATCACTATCGCCGCCGGCGCGCTCATGACGGAAGCGGCGAGCAGGTGGCCGGCGGAGGCCCCGAAGCTCGCGTAGACGGCCATGACGCTTCCGGCGATAGTGGCCATGAAACACGACATGGTGGTGAAAAGCTCCGAGCGCGTCATGGCGCGGATATAATCCTTCGCCCCTGTCGTGCCTTCTATGCCCATGAAGACGAATATCGCGGCCATGAGGGCCTCGGCCCCGGAGGCCCTCATCGTTTTCCGCATGATGCGGGCCATGGCGGAGACAAAGACCTGTATGACGCCGAAGTGATAGAGCACTCCCATGACCGACGAGATAAATATGATTACCGGCAGCACCTTGAAGGCGACGAGAGCGCCGATGGAGTAGTCGCTTATAAGGTTGCCGAAGAGGAACCGCGAGCCGGTATCCGTGAAATCGAGCACCTTGGTCATGGCAATGCGGGCGGCTTCGAAGACGTAGAAACCGGGGACGGTCTTGAGTATGAGGAGCGCAAAGACAAACTGCAGGGCAATGCCCCATGCAACAAGACGCCAACTTATATGACGCTTGCTCTCGGAGAGCGCGGCGCCCATGCCGACGAAGACGAAGAGGCCGAGGAGACTAATTAACCTTTCCATTATCATCCTGTCAGTAAACGTCCCCTTATAATATAAGATAACGCATAAAAACCCTTCGCCGGGCAGGGCGGCGAGACCCCTTACTCGCCTATCACCTTGACCAGCACCCGCTTCCTGCGCCTGCCGTCGAACTCGCCGTAGAATATCCTCTCCCACGTGCCAAGGTCAAGGTTGCCGTTCGTTATCGCCACGACGACCTCCCTGCCCATCACCTGCCTCTTGAGATGCGCGTCCGCGTTGTCCTCGCCCGTGTCGTTGTGCCTGTACTGGGAGACCGGGGCGTGCGGGGCGATCCTTTCAAGCCACGCCTCATAGTCGCCGTGCAACCCGGCCTCGTCGTCGTTTATGAATACCGAGGACGTAATATGCATGGAGTTGACAAGGACAAGGCCTTCATTTACGCCGCTGTCAGCCACGCAGGAGGCGACCTCTGAGGTGATATTCACAAAGCCGACCCGGGTGGGCAGTTGAAAGAAAAGCTCTCTCCTGTAACTCTTCAACCTACGACCTCCTTGTGTTTGGCGGCAATGGATACGGCCAACGCGTCAAGCGCGGCAAGGTCCTTGTCGAGCGGACGGCCCTTTACAACGACCTGTTCGAGCATCTCCAGCTTAAGCCCGGATAGCATGGAAGTAATCTGCTCGACTGCCTTGCCGCCCCAACCATAAGAGCTGAGGATGGAGGCGAACCTGAGCTTGGGCTTCAATGCGTTTGTCAAAAAGACGGCCGGAACAACCGCCGGGTGCGCGCCGGTCAGGACAACCGGCGTGCCGATGACGATAGTGGCCGAATCCACGAGCGCCATGGCGTACTCGCCGATGTCCGTGGCCGCAAGGTTGAAAAGACGCGCGCCTACGCCTTCTTTCGTGAGCGACTCGGCAAGGTGCTCGGCCATCTTCGCGGTCGAGCCGTGCATCGAGACATATGCTATCATGACAGAGTTTGAAAGCCTGTCGGAGGTCCAGTCGTCGTGGCATTTGACGATGAAGGCCGGGTTGGGGTGTATCGGGCCGTGCGAGGGCGCAATCTTATCAATCCGGTACTTCTCGAAGCGCGCCATGTGCTTGCGTATGATGGCGCGAAACGGCATCATCACCTCCGCGTAGTAACGCTTGGAAGCAAGCGCGACAAGGTTCTCGTCCCTCTCCTCAAGCTCGTCCGTGGCAAGGTGCGCGCCGAAGAGGTCGCAACTGAAAAGGATCCTGTCCTCGCGCAGATAAGTGCACATGGTCTCGGGCCAGTGCACCCACGGCGTATGAAGGAACTCAAGGGTCTTGCCGCCGAGCTCGAGCGTCTCCCCGTCGGCAACCGTGCTAATCCGCTCGCCGGGCACGCTTGTGTGCATCGAGAGCAGCTCCTTGCCCTTTGGCGTTGCAACGACCTTTGCATCCGGGTAGCGCTCCATGACGGCCGGGATAGCCCCTGAGTGGTCCTGCTCCGAGTGCTGGGAGACGATATAGTCCAACCGCTCGACGCCTGAGAGTCTCGCCAGCAGGACTTCGGTCTTTGTGGGGTCGACGCTGTCGATGAGGGCGGTCTTGTCCGAACCCTTTATGACGTAGGCGTTGTAACTCGTGCCGTTCGGCAGGGGTATGAGGGCGTCGAATAGCCGCCTGTCCCAGTCAGCTGCCCCGGCCCAGAAGACGCCGTCCGTAATCCTGCGCATCTCCAATGGACGTTCAACCATACTCATCTCCCTCCGTTAATTATCTTATGACAAATATATCAGAGTGTCCTCTTAAAGGCAAAGATACCGGCAACAATCGTGCATACGGCAAAGCCCGCGAGAAATACGATATCGCCCTTTACCGCCTCCAGACCCGCGCCCTTGAAAAAGAGCGCCCTCAGCGCGTGCACCGAATACGACTCCGGGTTGACGAGCGCGAAGGCCTTCAGCCACGAAGGGAAAGACTCCACCGGATATATCGCCCCGCTCGGAAAAAAGAAGATGACGTTGAGGAAGCCGCCGAGCACGCCGACTATCCTCGGGTGATTGATCCTGCCCATGATAACGAACATCAACCCCTGCAAACCGAGCGTCGAGAGCGTTATCACCGCAAGGACGTAAAACGCGGAAGGCACGGTGAGCATACGCCAGAGGTATATCCCGGAGATCAGCGAGCCCAGGACGAGGACTATGACCGCAAGCGTGGTGGTGATAAGAAGCCCGCTTACCACGAGGCCGACGACCATGTCCATCTTGGTCAGGGGCGTAAGGAGATAACTCTCGTCAACGCCGAGGAACTTGTCCATGACGATATTGAACGCGCCGGTCATCATCGCCCCGAGGAAAATAGCCATTATCACGACGCCGGGTATCAGGGTCTGGTCGTAGTCGATCTTCCTGTATATCTCGACGTCGCGCAGCAGCACCCTGCCCCGCTCTTCGCGCACGGCAACGCGGCCGCTTTTAAGCTGCGTAACGGCGCGAGTGACCGCCGCCTGCAGCGTGGCGGCGGATATCGTTTCGGCGTTATCGAGGAAGATGCCGAGCTCCACGACGGTATTGCGCTCAACCGACCTGCTGAACCCGGAAGGGATTACGAGCACGGCCTTGCATTCACCCTCGCGAAGGGCCGTCATGGCCGCGCCCTCGTCAGCCATGACCGTGATGGTTACGGTCCTGGCGCCTGACTCCACCACGCGCAGGAGTTCCATCACGCGCCTGGCCGAGGGGCCGTTGTCCCTGTCGACCACGACGAGCGGAAGGTTCTTAAGCTCGCCCTGAAACGAATTGCCAAGGATGACGAGGTAGATGATGGGCATGAGTATGCTCACCCCGACCACTATCGGGTTTCTCACGAATTTACGAAGGTCGCGCTCTATGAATGCCAGAAGACGTTGCATAATGGTTATCGGTGAACGGTTATCCGTTATCAGTTATTGAGAAACATTTTAGGAGATATAAAAAAATACTCCCAAAATGTCATTCTGAGCGTGTGAGCCTTTAGCCCTGAACGCAGTGAAGGGGAAGAATCTTGTCTCTAACAAAATATGAACGATGGCAGACCATGATTATTTTGTGCCGCCGGGAGTTTCCTCCCAACGGGTGCGCATCAGGGCGTCAGGAGGAAACTCCTGACGCCACAGAAATCTGATAACTGCCAACCGATAACCGGTAACTACCTTCCAAGCCTCGTGGGTATGCCCGCCCCGAGCAGGAAGCTGACCTTCTTTGCCTCCTCCTCGCGTATCGGACGGCCCGTGTAATGGATGAATACGTCCTCGAGGGTCTGCTCCTTGAGTATGACCCGGACGACCTTCGCCCCGAGTCCCTTGAGGCCGTCAACAAGCACGGGTATCATCTCGGCCCCGTGGTCGGACGAGACGATAAGCACGTCGTCACGAGAGGCGCACGCGGGCGCGGCGCTCAACCCCCTGGCGAACTTGACCGCCTCCTCCATCGCGATATTGGCGATCGTGACCTCTACCACGTCCTTCTGAGGTATCTGTTTCTTGAGCCCCTCCACCGTATCGAGCGCGACGATCCTGCCATAGTCGATGATGGCGACGTGTTTGCACAGGGACTCGGCCTCCTCCATGTAATGCGTGGTAAGGAGTATGGTCAGTCTGTCGAGCTTCATGAATTTTTCAAGGAGTTCCCAGACGACGTGGCGCGACTGCGGGTCAAGGCCGATGGTCGGCTCGTCAAGTATAAGTATGAGGGGTTTGTGAACGAGTCCGCGCGCGATTTCAAGCCGGCGGCGCATGCCGCCGGAATACGTGGCGATGAGGTCTCCCGCCCGTTCGGTAAGGCCCACGAGCGAAAGAAGCTCGTCTATGCGCTCGCGCCGGTCGCTCGAAGGCATGTTATAAAAACGCCCGTAGATATCGAGGGTCTCGTACCCGGTGAGGTCAAGGTCGCTCGTCATGGCCTGCGGCACGACGCCTATTACGGTGCGCACGTCCGCGCTCTGCCGGACAACGTCAAACCCGCCGATACGCGCCGTGCCGACGGTGGGTTTAAGGAGCGTCGTCAGTATCCTGATGAGTGTGGTCTTACCCGCGCCGTTGGGCCCGAGCAGACCGAAGCAATCGCCCTCGGGTATGGTGACCGTAACCTTGTCAAGGGCCGTGATTTCACCGTACTTCTTGACGAGCCCTTCTATCTCTATCGCAGGTTTCATGGGGATTCACCATCTAAGGAAACAACTCCGCGTCCGGCTTTGCGCGGGAGAGCCTGAACAGGTTGCTGAAAAACTCTCAACACGTCATTCCGAAGCCTGCCCCCGAATGTATTAATCGGGGGTCTCTATCCCCGACTAATACATTCGGGGACGAATCCAGTCTCTGTAAAACCACTAACTTATTAATTCCCGCTACAGCCTGCCCTCGTGAAGACGGGGGCGGGAATGACGACATAGAGCGGCAGCGATGTGTTTCTCCGCAACCTGCTGAAGGACGCGCCCATGCCCATTGGTCAATCTCTTCGCGGCTTGCGCCTGGCGCAACTCTTTACAGGAAATCAACCGGATAGACGCACTATCTTCCGGCGTCCTCAATCCTGACCAGCGCGCTCATCCCGGGCTTGAAAGCGCTGTCGGGTTTTACAAGACCGGCCTTGACTCGAAAGGTCTTGATATCGCGCCTGCCTCGCGTGACGTCGCGCTGGGTGGCGAAGCCGCCAAGCTCGCCTATCTCGATGATGCGCGCGTCATAGGATTTGTCATTTATGAATACCTTTGCCGGGCCATTGAGCCTGACCTTGTCGATTGACGACTCTTCGATATCGACCCTTACCCATATATTCGCCATGTCGTCTATGGTGTAGATGGACGCGCCCGGGGCTACGGTCTCACCAGTCTCAAACGACTTGTACACGATTACGCCGTCCATTGGCGCGTATATGACAGTATCCGAGAGCGCGGCGCGGGAAGCGGCCTCGACGGCCTGTGCCTCGGCAACGCGCGAGGCAGCCGTAGCGATGCGCGCATCAGCCGCCTTGACGCCCGCGGCAACACTCCTGACATTGGCATTGGCGGTGCGGCTGCGCGCGCGGGCTACGGCGACCTGCGCCTCAAGACTGTCGTTCTGTGCCTTTGCCGAGTCCATCTCCTTAACAGTGACAAACCCGCCCTTGAGGAGTTCTTCGGCGCGCTCGAGATTTGTCCTGGCATCCTGATATAAGGCATCCACGCGCTTGATATCGGCGGCCGCGGCATCGGAGTCCTGCCTTGCCGCGTCAAGCGCGGCAACGGCGTTCTCGCGCATGACCCGCGCCTCGGCAACCGCTTCAAGCGAGCTTGCAACAGCGGCCTTTGAGCCGGCAAGGCGCGCCTCAAGCTCTGCGGCGTCGAGCTTTACGACGTCAGCCCCGGCATGGACGGCATCCCCAGGCGCGCAGCAGAGCCAGGTAATCCTCCCTGGTATGCGTGAAGAAACCTCGACCTCTGTCGCCTCGACCGTGCCCGTCGTCTCAAGATAGCCCTGCGCCTTGTCCTTCTTAAAGAGACCGAAGTAGAGTATCGCGGCCAATATGCCGAGCGCTATGATAAGCGCCGCTGCCGACCTTTTACGCCCTGCCGCCTGCATTATTCCGCCTCCGCATGAAGATAGCATCTCTTATTATTGAGCATACCAGAAAAGGGCGCGATATTCACGCGCCGATTGAGCGTTGCATGAACTGAAGAGATGTTTCTAAAACAAAAAAACCTTCCGCGCATGTATGCGCGGAAGGTTTTGTAAAAACTGGTCGGGGCGAGAGGATTCGAACCTCCGACCACTAGCACCCCATGCTAGTGCGCTACCAGGCTGCGCTACGCCCCGATTGTCGAATCAAGACCGCTGAAAAAACGGCCGTGAGCTTAATTAATTTTATGACCGCTACGACCTTTGACGTGCCACGGAACTATCAACCTTGCCTCACTCTGCCCGGCCCTGCCGCCGGCTCTACAAGAAGCTCTCTGATGGAGTGCAGGTCGCTTTTTATCGCATTCAGGGCCTTCTGCATGCGCTCGTCCGTGAAGCCGAAGTTCAGTTGATTCGCCGGGGGCGGCGACTTGAACTCCCTGAGCTTTTTCTTCGCGCCTTCAAGCGTATACTTTTCCTTGTACAGAAGGCGCTTGATTTCGATGATAAGCTCGACGTCCCTTCTGTTATAGACGCGCTGTTTCGTCAGGGACTTCTTCGGGCTGATAATCCTGAACTCGGACTCCCAGTACCGCAGGACGTGCGGCTTGACGCGGGTGATGCGCGCCACCTCGCCTATCTTGAAGTAGAGCTTATCGGGTATCTGCGTCATCATGGCCCTCTGGCGCCCCTGCGCTGGTGCGGCGCTTATGGACACGGTTACGGCCTTCACTGAAACCCGGCGTCTTGACGAGGCTTCAGGGCTTCACTGACGGCGCGCCGGTATTGATGGCCTTTTTCAATAACTGAGAGGCCTTGAAGGTCATTACGCGCCGCTCGTCGATGATGATCTCGCTGCCGGTCTGCGGGTTCCTGCCCCTGCGCGCCCTCTTCTGTCGTATGGTAAAGTTGCCGAAGCCGGAGACCTTGACCTTTTCTCCCTGTTCGAGTTCGGCCTTTATCGTTTCAAAGACCTCCTCGATGACCGCGGCAACGTCCTTCTTTGAATAACCGACCTTCTCGAATACTATGTCTACTATATCGGCCTTGGTCATAATATCCTCCGCCCTGCCCTTTAACAGGCTGCTGAAAAAGTCCATCTGCTTCGTTGTCCGACCCGCGCCTCTTGGCGCGGGTGCCCCGGCTCGTCACTGCGGCGTAACGTCCCCCTTTGCAAAGGGGGACTGAGGGGGATTTACCTCATTCCTCGCTCCTCGACGCCTCGGGGAACCCACGCGAGAAGCGTGGGTCTATGGAGCTTTTGCAGGCTTTGCCTGCTGGTAATGAAGTTGTTCATTTGTATTGCTCGCCCAGCCCCACTTTCCATTTGGACACCAGTTAACCAACAGGGTTTCGTCGGAAAGTGGTGCTAGGCGAGCGGCCAGAGAGCAGCCTGAACAAATTTTGGGTTTTACCGCAACCCTTTAAGACCCTTTTTCTCCGCGCACCGCGGCCTTGAACCTGTCAGCCAGTCCCTGCGCCACCCTTGCGTGCAGGGCGTCGACCTCCGCGCTCGTAAGCGTGCGCTCGGAAGACCTGTAGACTATGCGCAGCGCCATCGAGCGGCTGCCCGACGGGATACCTGAGCCATAGTATACATCAAAGACCGAAACGCTTTCAATAAGTTTCGCATCAAGGGCTTTGATTTCTTCGACTATATTTTCATAGGGCACGGAATCTGAAATGATGAAGGCGATGTCCCTTACGGATTCCGGAAACTTCGATACCGCCGCATAGCGCGTCATGACGCGCCCGGCCGTTATCGTCGCCGCGTCCAGCTCGAATACATGGACGGGCCGCTTGATATCGAGGCGCGCCATGACCTCCGGATGCGCCTCGCCGATATAACCGGCCTCCTTTCCATTGAGCATGATTACGGCGGACTTTCCCGGATGCAGGAACGTCAACAACCTGCTCGAAGGCAACAACGGGCGCATGACCGGCAAAGGCGCGCCAAAGCCGTCAAAGAGCCGCTCGACCACGCCCTTGCAGTCGTAGAAGTCCACCCAGTCCTTTGTAACATTCCAGCCCCCGGCGTAACGCGGGCCGTGCATAAGGCCGGATATCTTCCATGACTCGACAGGCAGGCCGTCGGTGCCGTCAGACGCAAATCCCCCCCTGCCCCCCTTTGTCAAAGGGGGGAGACCTAATTCCCCCCTGCCCTCCCGACCCGCGCCCATTGGCGCGGGCACCCCGAAAGAGGGGGGATTGAATCCAAGGGGGAGAGCGAATACAGGGGCAAGCTCGTATATCCGCACGTCCTCGGTCTTACGCTGAAGATTATAACACAGGTTCTCAAGCAGCGATGGCACAAGGGACGCCCTCATTACCGCCTGCTCGTCAGACAACGGGTTTAACAATTCAACGCCATGCGCGCCTGCGCCCTCTGTCATCTCGAAGAGACGCCTTGAGACAAAACTATAATTAACTACCTCGTCGAAACCTGCGCCGGTCAGGGTCCCGGCAACCCTGTCCCTGAGCGGCCTGAGCCTGCCTGCCGCAGGATGGGTAAGGCGCGCCGCCGGAAGAACAGCAGGTATGTTGCCGTATCCATGTATGCGGGCAATCTCTTCTATAAGGTCGGTCTCCGACTTAAGGTCAGACCTGAACGACGGCGGGGTGACCACATATACGCCGTCTTCAGCGCTTTCCACCCTTACGCCGATGCGCGTGAATATGTCAAGGCACGTCTCGCCCGCAACCGCGATGCCCAGCAATGCGTCGACCTTCTTCTTTCTGAACCTTATCTGCGTAAGCTCCGGCCTGGCGGAGCTTACGTCTATGACTCCCTTTGCAACCACGCCGCCTGCAAGCCGCACAATCATTGCCGCCGCCATATCAAGGGCCGAGCGCACACCTTCGATATCAACGCCGCGCTCGAACCTGTATGAGGATTCGGACGCAACCCCGGTTTTTTTCGATGTTTTTCTAATGGAAGAAGGCTCAAACCACGCGGCCTCAAGCAGGATATCGCGGGTGGAATCCGTTACCTCGGTATCCCTGCCGCCCATCACCCCTGCAAGGGCAACCGGCCTTTGTCCGTCGGCTATTACAAGCATGGACGGGTCAAGGGCGCGCGCCTTGCCGTCAATTGTGTCTATGGTCTCGCCGTCGCTGGCAAGCCTGACGTTGATCATTACATTGGCATTGGTGAGCTTTGAAAGGTCAAAGGCATGGAGGGGCTGGCCGGTCTCGAGCATGACGTAGTTTGTCGCGTCAACCACGTTATTTATCGAGCGGATGCCAGCGGCCTCAAGCCTCTTTCTTACGGCGTCAGGCGACGGCCCGATTGTGACCCCGCTGACCACGCGGGCGCAATACCTTGCGCACGGCGCGCCGCCGGAGATGGAAACGGAGGCAAGCCCTTCAATCGGGCCGCCCTCTTCGTTGACAACCGTCTCCTTATCCTTGAACTGCGCGCCGGTTACGGCGGCAAGCTCGCGGGCAACGCCTTTTATGCTCAGGAGGTCGGCCCTGTTCGGCGTAACGTTCAATTCAAAGACCGAGTCGCTGCCAAGGACGTCGCTGAGATTCCGTCCGATCGGGGTATCCGGCGGCAGTATCATGATGCCCTCGGAAGTCTTGGCAATGCCAAGCTCGACCTCGGAACACATCATGCCCTCGGACTCGACCCCGCGTATCCTCGACTTCTTGATCTTAAAACCTCCGGGCAATTCCGCGCCCGGAAGGGCAAGGACAACCTTGTCCCCGGGCTTCATGTTCTTCGCGCCGCAGACAATGGAAAACGGAGCGCCGTCGGCCTTAACGTCGCAGACCGAGAGCTTGTCCGCGTTCGGATGTTTTACGACCGTAAGGACCTCGGCGGTCACGACATTGGCGACGGACACGCCGGTCTCGTGCACGGCCTCGACCTCTGCCCCGGACATGGTAAGGGCCTCGGCCGCTGCTTTTGGCGCGCCCAGACCGGTCACATATTCTTTAAGCCAATTGAAGCTGCAGAGCATAGGGCAAGTATCCTGAATTAAGTATCATAGGGTGGGCATTACCCGCCATTTACGTGATAAATTCGCTAATATTTTGGTGGGCAGTATTTTATCGTTCCCACGCTCCGGCGTGGGAACGCAGCCTTGGACGCTCCGGCGTCCAATAGCGCGTTATTTGTAATAACCCGCCAAGCAAGGCTTATCATATTTACAAAATCAACCTGACAGATTACAGATCCGCTCCCTGCGGCAAAGCACAAGACATTCAAGCTGAGAAAGCTACGATTAATTCATTTCTTTTCTGTCATTCTGAGGAGCAAAGGCGCCAAAGACACAACGTTAGCGCACAAGCGACGAAGAATCTCATAACTAATTGAGTTAGCAAGAAGCAAGATTCTTCGCTTCGCTCAGAATGACAGGATTGTGGAATTAATCAGAGGTTCCTAAAACTGTCTTAAAAACCTCAAGTCGTTCTCGAATAGCAGGCGCAGGTCGTCGATGCCGTATTTAAGCATGGCTATGCGCTCGACCCCGAGGCCGAAGGCAAAACCGCTCCAACGCTCGTAGTCATAGCCAACGGATTTAAAAACCTCCGGGTGTATCATGCCAGCGCCGAGTATCTCCAACCAGCCGCTGGCCTTGCAGACCCTGCAACCGGCGCCCTTGCATATCACGCAGCGTATGTCCACCTCAGCGGACGGCTCGGTAAACGGAAAAAACGACGGCCGGAACCTCAGCGGGGTATCCGTTCCAAAGAGACCCTGAAGGAACTGCGTAAGCACGCCCTTGAGATGCGCGAAGGTCACGCCCTCGTCCACCATGAAGACCTCCACCTGATGGAACATCGGGGTGTGGGTCACGTCGGAATCCTTTCTGTAGACCGTGCCCGGCGCAATGATGCGCACAGGAGGCTTGACCCTCTTCATCTCTCTGATTTGTACGGGGGATGTATGTGTGCGCAGGAGGACGTCCTCGGTGACGTAGAAGGTGTCCTGCATATCACGCGCCGGATGGTCCTTCGGGATATTGAGCGCCTCGAAGTTATAATAATCGTGCTCTATCTCAGGCCCCTCGGCAACGTCGAAGCCGAGGCCGCGGAAGATGGCCTCTATCTCGGCCATGACCTGCATGACCGGGTGCCTTCTGCCGAGCGGGAAGCGCCTGCCGGGCAGGGTTACGTCGAGCCGTTCCTTTTCAAGCGCAAGGGTGCGCGCGCGCTCTTCAAGGGCTGCCAGGCGGCCTTCTATCAACCCTTCAAGACTGTCCTTGACCTGATTAATAGCCTCGCCCGCGGCTTTTCGCTCTTCAGCGGAAAGTGAGGCCAACTCCTTGAGAAAGGAGGAAACGCCGCCCTTTCTCCCAAGGTACCTGACCTTGATATCAAGCAGGGCGTCCTTGTCAACGGCGGCGCCCTCAACGCAAACGACGGCCTCCTTCAGGAGGCCGTCGAGCCGGGACTTCATATCAAGCAATGCGCGCCCGGGCATAGCGCTTAAGCCGCCAGGCTCTGCTTCGCCGTCTCTACTATCTTCGTAAACCCAGCCGGATCTTTAACGGCGAGGTCGGCCAGGGCCTTGCGGTCCATGGCGACGTTGGCCTTGATAAGACCGTTGATGAAGCGGCTGTAGGTAATCCCGCAAGCGCGCACCGCGGCGTTGATCCTGGCTATCCACAGCGTCCTTATCTCGCGCTTCTTCGTCTTCCTGTGCGCGTAAGCATAGACCTGCGCCCTGTCAACCGCTTCAGTCGCTATGCGATAGAGCTTGCTCTTTCCGGCCCTAAAACCCTTGGCGGCCTTTAAGACCTTCTTCCTGTTCTTCTTGGCGTTTACGCCCCTTTTTACCCTCGGCATACTGTTACTCCTTCAGTGAAATACGCAGATGGCTCTTCTTTTGAAAAGGCGGGGCTGCGATAGTCTCCCGCCAATTGCACAAACCCGTTGCTCGCGCTTACGCGCAGGGCAGCAGTTTCTTTATCGAGGCCTGGTGAGTCTTCGAGATGAGCCCGGCCTTCCTGAGCGCCCTCTTCGTGTTCTTGGACTTGCTCGTAAGAAGGTGCCTCGTGCCGGACTTGTTTCTCTTCACCTTGCCCGTGCCCGTGAGCTTGAACCTCTTGGCCGCGCCCTTGCTGGTCTTGAGTTTTGGCATTACGATAACTCTCCTATCTGGTTGTCCGCGTTATTCAGCGGCCTGCTTCGCCTCTTCCTTCTTCTCTTCCTTTTTTTCGTCCTTCTTTACCAACGGGGCCACCAGCATGGTCATGGTGCGCCCTTCGAGCCTGGGATGCGCCTCTATGACGGCGCAGTCCTTAAGCTCCTCTACAATCCTTTTAAGCATCGCGACGCCAAGGTCCGTGTGCGTTATCTCGCGCCCTTTGAATACGAGCGTGACCTTGACCTTACAGCCTTCATCGAGGAAGCGTTTGGTGTTCCTGAGCTTGAACTGGTAGTCATGCTCCTCGGTCTTGGCGCGCAGCTTCATCTCTTTTATCTGGACTACCGTCTGCTTCTTCTTGGCGTCCTTCGCCTTCTTGCTCGTCTGATACTTGTACTTGCCGTAATCCATCATCCGGCAGACGGGTGGCGCGGCATTAGCCGATACCTCGACGAGATCAAGGCCCGCGTTCTCCGCGGCCTCCAAAGCGTCTCTTGTGGCCATGACCCCGAGCTGATTGCCTTCGGCGTCAAGGACGCGCACCTGAGGCACCCTGATCATTCGATTTATCCTGACGGTATCTTTTGCTATAAAAAATCACCCCCTCTCGACTTATGGCACGGATACGGATATCAGCGCGCTTTAATACCGCGTGCTGTCAGACACACTTAAAAAAACGGCACAACGCTTCCCGGCCCCACATATCAGCGGCCGGGAAGGCGCGCCTCCTGCACGATGAGCTTTACGAACTCGTCAACCGGCATGGGTTCCAGCGTCTCGCCGCCGCGCTTACGCGGGGCGACCTTGCCCTCTTCCATCTCTTTGTCGCCGATGACGAGCTGGTAGGGTATCTTCTTCAACTGGGCCTCGCGTATCTTGAAACCGAGCTTTTCGTTCCTTACGTCGGCCTCGGCGCGAAGCCCGGCCGCCTTGAGCTTCGCGCACAATTCCTTTGCGGCTGCGTCGTTACGCTCGGTAACCGTCAAGACTACCGCCTGCACCGGCGCGAGCCAGAGTGGGAACGCCCCGGCGTAATGCTCGACAAGACAACCGAAGAACCTCTCCAGCGAGCCCATAAGGGCGCGGTGTATCATGATGGGGCGGCTGTCGAGCCCCTTCTCGTCCCTGTAGGTGACGTCGAAGCGTTCGGGCAGGTTGAAGTCTACCTGGATGGTCGAACACTGCCAACTTCTGCCAAGGACGTCTTTTATCTTGATGTCTATCTTGGGGCCGTAGAAGACGCCCTCACCAGGGTCGATGGCATACGGTATGCCGGTCGAGTCGAGGGCCGCCCTGAGCGCCCCCTCGGCACGCGCCCAATTATCGAGCGAGCCTACGTATTTCTCAGGCCTGGTGCTGAGATAGATATCAAAATCATTAAAGCCGAAAGACTTGAGGATGTAAAGGGTAAAATTCAATACCCCGGTTATCTCCGGCTCAAGCTGAGACGGCGTCATGAAGATATGCGCGTCGTCCTGCGTAAAACCGCGCACGCGCAACAGACCGTGCAACACGCCGGAACGCTCATACCTGTAGACAGTGCCAAGCTCAGCGTACCTGACCGGAAGGTCGCGGTAGCTGCGAAGCCTGGTTTTATATATCTGTATATGGAACGGGCAGTTCATCGGCTTAACGATGTAGTCCTGCCCTTCAACGTCCATAGGAGAAAAAAGGCTCTCCCTGTAGAAATCCCAGTGTCCGCTCTTCTTCCAGAGCTCTACCTGGGCGATATGCGGGGTGTAGACGATATCATACGCGCCCTTTACGTGCTCGCCCTTCCAGAAGTCCTCGATAACACGGCGGACAGTCGCGCCGTTCGGATGCCACAGGACGAGACCGGCGCCGATATCCTCGCTCGTGGTGAAGAGGTCAAGCTCGCGGCCAAGCTTTCTGTGGTCTCTTTTTCTGGCCTCTTCAAGCCTTGTAAGATGCTCATCAAGAGCGGACTTGGAAGGAAAGGCCGTGCCGTAGATTCGCTGGAGCATCTTGTTCTTCTCAGAGCCGCGCCAGTACGCGCCAGCGGCGCCCGTGAGTTTGAATGCCTTTATCCAGCCTGTTGACGGCAGGTGCGGCCCACGGCAGAGGTCTGTGAAATCGCCCTGTTTATAAAGACTTACATCGGCATCCTTGATATCATTTATTATCTCTTGCTTGTATGCCTCGCCCTTTGCGGAGAAGTACTTTATCGCCTCGTCTTTCGGAAGGATTGAGCCGGCAAAGGGATAATCAGCCTTGATTATCTCCTTCATCCGCGCCTCTATCTTCTCTAAATCCTGCGGGGTAAACGGGGCTTGGATATCGAAGTCATAATAAAAACCGTCTTCAATGGCAGGGCCTATGGCGAGCTTTACGTCCTTGTAGAGGGATTGGACAGCCTGCGCCATGACGTGCGCGGTCGAATGGCGGTAGACCTCAATGCCTTCTTTCGTATCGACGGAGACCGGCTCAACGTTTACAACGCCATCGGAGCCGACGACCTCTTTCAAACCTTTCAGTTGCCCGTTGACCCTTACGGCAACGGTCTTTTTCAACAGCCCCTTGTCATGGTCTTTGAGGATATCAAAAAAAAGGGCGCTCGCCGCATACTCCTTCGGAGCCCCGCCTGAGATACTGACCCTTGCCATTATGTCCTTAGTCGCTTCCGTAACGCCTCTATGCCTCTATGAAAAAAAATCGAGGTGGTCAGGACGGGGCTTAGCCGCCGCCTGCATTGATGCCGAATGGTAGGCACGGGCGGTTTCGAACCGCCGACCTCTACAGTGTCAGTGTAGCGCTCTACCCCTGAGCTACGCGCCTGTAAACAACCAATATTTTTGAGGATTACAAAAAAAATCACCTTAAGCAGCACCACGGACACTTGGAGATATAACCGTCCCCGGCGTGCAAAGGTATTCAGGAATTCTATCATAATGGATACGCCTGTCAAGGGAAATATCGCGGATTATCAAGCCCAAAAGCGGATTTACGGTCTTGAAGAGGCCGTTGGATACCATGGCGTTCGCACAAGACAGAGCCTATCTCACGGTTAGGGCTGCACATAGACCATTGAACCGATATCACACGGCGCATGAATGCAAGACATTAGACCGCTTATACCCTGAACTGCTCGGAATATGCGATTATGACAATGTGGCTTGCCGCTGGACTTTTCAACGCGATTAATATAAACTGCTTGAATACGAACCGATAAGACCAGGCACAAATATCGCGATGACTTCGCGCTAACCTGAGAGGGCTAATATCAATGATATCCGAACCCGGCCCGATAAAGACCTCCCTCACCTCGTTACAACAAACCCTGCAGACGGCGTTGGCGCTCTTATCAGCAGTCATTGTCTTATTGATTGCGCCATACAGTGTAGCGGCTGAAGATATTATCGGCTCGCAGGATGGGGCAATTGCCATTGTCCCAGTATCAAGCGCGCCAACCGCCACAATCACGGCCAATACCGCAAGCAACACGAATGACGGCCCGGCGGCATTGCAGGCCTTCGGCGGCAAGACTGAGACGGCCCCTGCCCAGGACCCGGCAGCCGCGCCAATCGCCGTTGCACAGGACAAAACCGCTCCGCCCTCAGGGCTCGCGCCAGCCTCAGAGCCGACACCAACGAGCGCTGACGAAACTAATAACGCATCCGCCCAGACACCTGCCGAGGTTCAGGCCGAGTCGGCAACGCCCGTGGCAGACGAAGCGGCATTGGCTGCCGAGGCCGCCAGAAAGACTGAAGAAGAAGCCGAACTGAAGAGAAAAGCCGAGGCCGAAGAAGCGGCAAAGGCCGCAGCCATTGATGCCCGCCAGAAAGAGCATGCCGCATTGATAAACAAGAAGGTCTCCGAGGTGATAGAGGCCGCCGTATCCGAAGACTACGCAAAGATGCTCGCCGACGGCCCGATAGTGTTAGCCGAACGGCCGGAGCTTGCATCGAGGCTCGCCCCGCTCCTCGCATACGCATATCACAGGACAGGAGATACGGCCCGCGCCCTGACGATACTGAACGAGCGCTCGGACGCGCACTCGCTCCTGATGAGGGCCGCCATAACCGGCGAACAGGTCACTCCTCCGGGCGGCAAGACACCGGTCTCGGGCGTCGCCGTCTACGCCATGAAGGTCGGGGTGCCAGCGGCCCCGGGCTACGAGACCATCGCCTACAAGAAGTCGCTCCTCAAGGCCCTGAAAGAGTCCTTCACCGGCAAAGGCGACGACGAATCGCGCGGCTCCGACGTCTTTGACAGGACGATAGCGCCGTATGCGGAGGGCTACTACCTCAACCACTACGTACTTTCCCAAAGCGAGGACGGCGGACACGTCTACTACTTCTATATAGTCATGTTTATCGACGCGGCCAAGCTGGCAAAGGCCGGCGCTGGCGCCGGCGCGGCCGGGAGCGGCGAAAACCACCTGAAGACCATCCTGCTCTCGTCAAAGGGCGGCGAGAACGTCAAAAAGATGCTCCTTGCAGACCTGCTCAAGGAGGGCTTCCCGGCCGAGGACATGGGCTCCGGGGAACTGACTCCGGCAACCGTAGACAAGACACGCGGCGCAATCGTCATCAGGGTAGCCGCGGATACCAACGTCAGCGGCAAGGTCCTCAACTCCAACTTCAAGTCCATCAAGGCGGCGCTCGACTACAGCATCATCAACGGCAACAACGGGGTTGTCATCTCAAAGCTGTCGCGCAGCCACACGCTCGTCAACCTGAACGAGAACGAGGGCACGGAAGCCGCGATTCAAAAGGCCTATGACAAATCCCTCGGCCCGCTGACGGACGCCATAACCGACATCGAGACGCGCATGGGCAAGGAACTGGCCTCAGGCCTCCTGCCTTCCATAGAGGCCTCGGTGCGCGACCTTAAGGAAGTCTTCGCCAACATATATAAATTCTACGCTGACGAGCCGGTCGGCACGCTCATACTCAAAAACAACACGAACAACGTCTACAAGTCCGTGCGCGCAACCTTCTCCATCAAGGGATACATGGACTATCCCACAGAGACCGTCATCGACAGGCTCGGGCCAAAGGAAGAGAAGACCGTACCCATAAAGGCCGTCTTCAACAACAACGTCCTCTACCTTACCGACAATACGCTCCTTCAATCCGAATTAGAGGTCGGTTACAAGGAAAGCAACGGCGAGCAGAAGTCCCTGAAGACGCGCCAACCCGTTCAGATGTACGAGAAACAGGCGCTCGTCTGGGACGACAAGGGCAAGGTCGCCTCGTTCATCACATACAAAGACCCTGTGGTCAACGGCTTCGCCACAAAGGCGGTCAGGGAATACAACTACCCGTACCTACCCTCCTCCATCGTCATGGCGCGCGCCATCTTCGGGGCCATGGGCGTTATGGGCATTACATACGTGCCTGACCCGGTGCCCTACTCCACGGTGGCCAATATCACCACCATGATCGACCGTGTCCAGTACCCGCGTCAGACCCTCGCGCGCAAGGCCGGCGACTGCGACGACCTCGTCGCCCTCTTTGCGGCCAGCCTCGAAAGCCTGGGCATCAAGGCCATGCCCGTGGACGCGCCCGGCCATCTCTTCGTAATCTTCGACACCGGCATAGCGGAGAAGAACGCATCCGAACTGGGGTTCCAGCCGGAACTGTACGTAATACACGACGGGACCGTCTGGATACCGTTCGAGACGACGCTTGTCGGCTCCCCCTTCTACCTTGCATGGGAAAAGGGCGCTGAGAATTACAAACGCTGGAAGAACGAGGTCAAGCTCGTGGACTTGAGGCAATCATGGAAGAGCTTTGCCCCGGCCACCCTGCCCCCTGACGAGTTCAAGCAGAATATCACCATGGCCGCCATCGAAAAAAAGTTCCCTAACGAGTTGGACGGCATCAGAAGGCGCAAGGTCGAAGGCGCCGTGAAAAAAGCCCTCAACAGCGTCGAGGATAAAAAGGCGACCGTAATCCTCTACGGTAAAAACGGGATGGTGAGCGAGGCGATAAAACTGGCCGAGGAACTCATAAAGGACGGCGCAAAAGACGACCCGTCCCTCCTGAACAACCTCGGCAACCTGTACTTCCTCAATAACGACTATGACCGCGCCCTCAAGAGCTACACCGACGCATCGAGGCTCTCGCCCAATGACGCGCGCATCATGGTCAATCTCGCAAGGACGCATCTGAAACTCCAGCAGACGAAAAAAGCGGCGGAGGCCTTCGCAAAAGCGGTCGAACTCGACCCTGGCGTCAAGGAGGAGTACCTGCGCCTATATACGGAGATAGGCAAATAGCCATATAGGACGGGACGGCAAAACGGGAATAAGTATGGTAGACTTTAGGTTATGATAACGGAGGCCGGTCCATGCGCTGTGTAAGACGCGCGCAGTTCCGTATGGTGGGGCAGTTCGCAGACTGTAGCTCAGACCTTTAGGTCTGATACACCGCATGCCACATACATTTATTCAGGGCAAATCCCCCCCCTCCCCCCTTTTTTCAAAGGGGGGAGTTTAAGCCCTGAGCTACTCAAGGCAACGAATGAGGAGATATCTATTTCAACAGCCCATCAAAAACAATCGCATCCACACTCTAACGAACCGGAGGCATACCATGTCCATACGCAAGACCATAGCCCTGCTCACGGCCGCCATTTTCATCACGTCCGCCGCGGCATTCGCAGCGGAGAAGAACTCGCTCTCGTTCTGGGTGAAGAATACCGGCTCAAAGCTCCAGAGCGTCAGCAAGAAAAACAAGAATACGGCCGTCGCAGGGGTAAAGGGCGCCGCTGAAAAGGCCCCTGACGACCTCTATTGGAAGGGCGGGAAACCCGAGGTTGCCGAAGAGGAGATAGACGCCCTCGAGAGCGCGGTCAAGCACGTCAACAAGGGCGAGACTGACGCCGCCATAAAGGAGCTTGAGGCCTTTATCGCAAAATACCCGGACGGCGCGCTCACCCCGGATGCAAAGGAAGGGCTTAAGGCGCTGCAGGCGGAAAAGAAATAAGACGCAAACACGCCTTGCCTGCGCCAGGATGAGCCTTACGAACGGCCTCGGCCCCTGATGGGCATGGGCCAACGTCCTCAAATCCCATTATCTCTCAATAGCTCAAGATAACTGGGGCCGGCGTTTTACGCCGGCCCCAGTTATCTTTTCAACATCACGCATTATCGACGTTTGCGCGGGTTATATCCCGGTAAGCGTATCCAATAACCTGCCGAGCCTTTCAACAATCTCTTTGTCGTCAAGTCCCTTCTTGGCGTAGATTATCTCGACGTCCGAGTATCTCTCGACCGCCTCTCTCAGTTCGCCGTCCTTCTCATGGCGCTCGGCCTCGGCAAGGTACTTCTGCTCTGGGTTTATCAGGAGGTTCCTGAGTTCGTCGCCTATCTTCTGTATCGCCTTCTCCTGGACGCGGCGAAGGAGCTCGATATCGGATGGGACAGAGGCGCGCTTCATCGCCACCTTGAATTCGCCGGCGTCCACGCCGTCCGTGCCCTCGTCCTCGACGTCTTCCTTTACGTTGACGACGCTCGTGTTAAGGAGCCTGCCTTTGGTGTCGACGACCCGGTAGCTCATGCTCACGAGCCCGGTCTTCTTGTAGAAGGAGACCTTATACTTTATCTCCTCGATTACCGGTTTTTCGATATATGCCGGAGGCTGCGGCGGAAGAGACGACACGCCCTTCTCCTTGTCTTTGAACCAGTCGTCGTAGAGCGGATTGCGCGTCTGTTCGGTGCGCGTCTGCGCGCGCACGGTCTTTACGGTGTCGTTCTGGTTCGACTCGACCTTGTAGTCGAGCACGTCGCCGAAGAGGAGGTAATCGGCGCCAAGCAGCGAGAGGATATTCTCGCGGCTCTTGTCGTCCATCTGACCGGCGGTCTTGACCTCATACTCCTTCAAGAGCGTGTCCATCGCCTCGCGCTCGACGACCTTTATGTCGGGCGTAAGGTTCTTGTAGAGAAAAAACGTTATGTTGGACGAGAATAACGGGATATCCTTGAGATATGCCTGTCCCTTCATGAACGCCTGATACGCCCTGTAGGGCTGGGAGGAATCATAATAGAGCATCCCCTTCTTGAAACTCGACTGCGCGGCCGCCGCGCGAGTCTTAATTATGGCGGGACGCGCGGCATCGCTCTCGGGATAGTTCAGCGCGTTTGTATAGAGACGAAGCGCCCTGTCGAAGTCCTCCTTCTTTACCGACTCCTCGCCCTCGCTCAGGTAATACGCGAGATTATCCTTTGACTGCGCGTCCGCGAGACTCGCGTCGACGCCCGGATAATCCGGGGCCGCCTCTTTCAGTTCGGCGTAGAGAACAACTGCGGCCTTCCAATCGTCCTTCTCGGAAGCGATACGCGCCTCGAGCGCGGAGGCCTCGATTATCTTCGTCACGGTGCCGGACAGGGAGGCCTTTCTCTCAGGGTCAAGCTTCAGGGCCTTTCGCAGCGCCACAACGGCCTCTTTGCGGTCCTTCTGCTCTACAAGCTCAGCTGCCTTTGCTATAAAGCCCGTGACCGCCTCGTCCGTCTTTATCTTCTCCCTGCCAAGGGTCTCGGTAACGGATGCGGTCTCGGACTTGTCATAACCGAACTTTGCAAGCTCGTCAACGTCCTTCCGAAGGGCCGCGATAATGGCGACCGGCACCAGGCCGTCCACCCTGTCCGACTCAAGAGAGGCCTTAACCCTGTCGAATGCCTCCGCGCCTATCCGCGCCTTGACGTCGCTCCGCTGGGCGCACGCCGCGCCATCCGGCCTTGCCTTGCACAACTCGTCGAGGAGCGGGTAGGCAGACCTGTAATCTCCGGAGGCAACAAGCATCCCGGCGTCTTTAACGCCCTTATCATAAGAAGTGGCGCACGACTGCAACGCAATCGCCGAGGCGAGGATGAGCAAGGGGAAGTATTTTTTCATAAAAACCTCCGGATTATATTCTCGAATGCGCAAAAAACATCCAAAACAAGTCTGAATTTATCTTATTAAATCTACGTTAAAACGGCGGAAATGTCAACGCCTGACAACGCCACGCAAGACACTGCGGCCCGGATGCCGCCACAGGGCAAAAAAAAAGACCCGTGTCCCGTCAAAGGGACGCGGGCCTTGCAAACCCCGGACGGGCTCTCAGCCCCTCGGTCTGGCCGGGGCCACGGCCACCTTGCGGCCGCTGATAATCGACTGGTGGAGGGACTCGATGACCTTCTCAGCGGAATCCCTCGGCACCTCGACGAACGTGAATTTATCGAAGATGGCAACGCCCTTTATCGATTGTCTCGGCAGGCCCGACTTCTTTGCTATCATGTCTGTAATCTCGTTCGGACGCACGCCCTGCTCCCTGCCGACGGTAATAAAAAGGCGCGCCATACCCGGTCCCGCGCCCGTGCTGTCGAGCGTGACCGCGCCGGCGCCGACATCCGCCGGACCGCCGTCAACCCCCTCAAGCTGGAGTTTCAGCAACGCGGCAAGCGCGTCAATGGGCTGGATGTCCGCGGTAAGCCTGTGCGCGAGGGCCAGGAACTTGTCAAAGCGCGAATCGTCGATAAACTCGTTGATGCGCTCCTTGAGGTTGTCTATCCTTGAGACCATGACGTCTTCCTTGGACGGCAGCTTGCCCCTCTTTATATCGGCCTTGGACACGGCCTTGATGATGCGAAGCTGCTTGTCCTCTCGCGGCGTGACGAAGGTGATTGCCACGCCCTCGCGCCCTGCTCTCCCCGTCCTGCCTATCCTGTGAACGTAAGACTCCGGGTCCTGCGGGATGGAGTAGTTGACCACGTGCGAGATATGCGATATGTCAAGCCCGCGCGCCGCCACGTCGGTGGCCACGAGCACGTCTATCTGCGAATTCTTGAACTTCTTGAGCACGCTCTCGCGCTGCGCCTGCGAGTAATCGCCGTGCATGGCGTCCGCCTGATACCCGCGCAGCTTCAGATTGGAAGAGACCTCGTCCACCTCGCGCTTGGTATGGCAGAAAACCAGAAAGACCCCTGCGTCGTCAGCCGAGTCGATAAGCCTCGTAAGCGCCTCGGTCTTGTCGCCGGAGCGCACCTCGTAAAATATCTGGTTTATCTTCGGGGCGGTAAGCGTGTCACCGGTGATGCGAATCTTCTGAGGGTCTTTCATGTACTTCTTTGCAATCTTAAGTATCGCGTCCGGCATGGTGGCGGAAAAAAGGAGGGTCTGGCGCTCTTCCGGCGTCTGCTTGAGTATGCGCGTGATATCGTCGACAAAACCCATGTCAAGCATCTCGTCGGCCTCGTCAAGAACGACTATCTTGATATGCTTGAGCTGCAGCGTGCCGCGCTCAAGGTGGTCCAGCACCCTGCCCGGCGTGCCGACGACCACGTGCACGCCCTTTCTGAGGGCGTTTATCTGACGGTCAATCGAGGTGCCGCCGTATACTGGCAGGGCCTGCACGCGCTTGAATTTGGCGAGCTTGTTTATCTCCTCCGCTGCCTGCACCGCAAGCTCGCGCGTTGGCGCAAGCACGATGGCCTGCACATGCGGTATGGTGCGGTCAATCTTTTCTATTATCGGCAGGCCGAAGGCCGCGGTCTTGCCCGTGCCGGTCTGGGCCTGCCCTACGACGTCCTTGCCCGTCAACAATAACGGTATAGTCTTCGCCTGAATCGGCGTCGGCTCCTCAAAGCCCATCTGCACGACGGCCTTCAGGACGTCCTGACTAAGACCGAAATCATTAAACGACTGAAATACTTTTTCCAATTTTACGCACGTCTCCTTTGACTGATTTTCCAACAGATATATTTATAGCACAAAAAAGGATGAAATGGGGAAATAACATGGATATGGGAAACGGCAAGGGGGGCGGCACGGTCGCGAGCGGGGCCGGCGGCAACCCGCTCACGCGTCCGGTTGGATATCGAGAGCGGCATAAGACGATTGGAAGGCAGGTACCGGCAATCAGGTCGTCGTTCCCGCCCCGGCATTACAGGCCTTACACGAGCATCGTTATTATGCCCGCAATCGCAACGACGATAAGCAGCACGCCCGCAAGACCTACGCCTGTAAGGATTGGGATCATCGCCGCATTTTCGGTTAAGTTTTTCATGACAACCTCCATGTTTAAGCGGCCCACAGCGCTACGGTCAAGGATGCCGATATCAGGAAGGACACGACCGTCAGGTCTGTCAACGCCTCCAACAACGCTTTTGCCCTCATTGCCCTGTTCATAATCAGCGCCTCCCTTGCCGGTGTATATAATGTATAATCGGCCTTTTATGATTTCATTATAATATCTTTGGAATTAAAGGATTGTTAGAAAACCGGGATATGGCCGGCAATGGCTCGCCAAATGACACAAAAAAAGGATGGCCGGGAGACATGCGTCTCCCGGCCCGATGATGCGGCTTTTATGGCAGGCGGCACAGCGGAGAAATCAAAACAGTTTCATCTTAAAACACAAAACTTTAAAAGTATTCAGAGCAGGATTGGCGGGCATGCCGCATCTTTTAATCCGCTCTCATTGATTACATCTTACACATAACGCCAGAACATATCCGTGACCTGTGTCACACCGACTGCGTTACAAAAGAATGCGCAAACATGCTTTAGTGACACGCCAAAGTGAATCTCCGCCGACAGAAGTCGGCGGTTTCTTACAGCACAAGCCTTCGGCTTGAGTAATTCGGAAAGCCGCTTCATCACCAGACAAAAGTCTGGTGATTTATACCGCAAAATAAAATGAAAATATACTTGCCTTCACGGTTAGTCTGGTATAAGTTTGATAAGGTCAGGACATTGGCCGCTGCGATTCAGGCCGAACCAGGCTTACTGGCTTCATTAAGGTGCAAGGACGCCGACCGTTATCATTACTCACGCCCTAAGCCATATCGGATGGCCCGCGGATCTCAGATAAATATCAACCCAAAAGGAGGCTTTAATGGGAATCAATAACGTCAATACGGATAAACTCAAGGCGACAATAGCGGGCTTGCAAAAAGACCTTTCAAAGGCGAAGAAGTCGAATGTGATAGATGGAGAATGGAACCTCGGCAAGGGCGCGCAGTTCAGGGCGACCGTGAGCTTCGAAGGCGGCAAGGTAACGCTTGAGGCTGACCAGCCCACAACGCTCGGAGGCGGCGGCACCCAGCCAGGGCCGATGATATACTGCCTCTACGGGAGCGCGTCGTGTTATGTGGCGACCTTTGCAACCATGGCCGCGATGGAAGGCGTCGTGCTGAAAAAACTCAGCGTAACCGCAGAGAGCAACCTCGACTTTTCAAAGGTCTTCGGCCTGTCGAATAACCCGATAGCCGAGAAGGTCAAGTTCACGCTACACGTCGAAAGCGACGCGCCTGCGGAGAAGATAAAAGAGCTTGAGGAATTGTCCAAGCAGAGGTGCCCGGCGGTCTATTGCCTCACTAACCCGATACCGCTGGAGACTGAGTTGAAGATAGGTTGATGCGTTACCCCCCCTTTTCGAAAGAGAGGGGGTAACCTCCCCCCTTTAAAAAGGGGAAGTAAGGGGGATTTAAAAACCCTCTCCCCTTTGGGGAGGGTAGGGTGAGGGGGCGGTGAGTGGAATAATATGACCTTGCCATCGGGACGCCGGAGCGTCCCTTGATGCGTTCCGCATGCTGGAGCATGGGAACGATAAATCAGTCACAGGTCAATCCTTATCGCTTCAATATACAAGGGGAGGCTACGCCCACCAGTTGGTTGAGTGATTCGCCGATGTTTTAATGGCGCAACTCACCCTTGTGCCCCCCTTGTATAATGCTTGAGAAGTATCTTACGTTAATAGATACTGATAATCATGCGCAACAGGATGTGACAGCCCGATTCCCCCTTGGTCGCACGAGGCCGCGGGTGAGCGAGGGGCGTCACATCCAATCCTTAACGAGCCCGAACAGTGGCCTGGGCCAACCAAGCCCGCATCACGCAAGGCCGGGACAGACAAGGAGGAAGTATGATAAACGCTGAATGTTTTATCGGTGT
>JACRNO010000090.1 GCA_016234855.1 Deltaproteobacteria bacterium
ATTCATCTGTTTTTCCGGTTTAAGTATGGGTCTGCTGTTGACAGGCGTTTTCCATCTCCAGCAGGCGGCTGCGCAATTGCCGTACTTCATTTCTCAGTTCTTCCATCTTCAGCTCCCTGCCGACCATGAGCCTGTTCATCCTCTCGGCCTCGTCAAGGTTCTGCCTGGCCTCGTCCTCAAGCCTCTTGCGCTCGGTTACGTCCCTTGCGATTGCGATGGCGTTCCAGACGCCGTTGATATTGACGGCCGATATGGACAATTCGATGCTGAATTCGCCCCCGTCCCGGCGCAAGCCTTCGACCTCAACGGTCTTGCCGACGACATTGCCCCTGCCTGTCATAAAAAAACCTTTTAGCCCCGTATAAGCGGCCTCTTGGTACTTCTTCGGCACGATGAGGCCGTGCATCTCCTTGCCGAGCGCCTCTGCCCGTGAATATCCGAATATCTCCTCAGCCTTTTGGTTCCAGAGATTTATCACGCCGGGCGGCTCAATGCCTATGACGGCGTCGCCTGCCGTCTCAAACAAGGCCTTGAACCGCTCTTCCGTCTCGCTGAGCGCGCCCTCGGCCGTCTCTTTCTGCCGGATAACCCGTTTCATCGGAGCGAGGACGTAGAAGTAGAGAACGGGCGTCAGTATGACCACGAGCGCGAGAGGGTCGAGGACAAGCCCTATCTCATCATCGAGAGGAAAGATAAAGTGCGTCACTAACATTATCGCCGCCTCGATGATGAATATGGCGAGGGCTACCTTGACGACAAGCCGGATCGGATTCAGATGCTTCGATGCATTTGTATTGTCAAAGGCCATTTTTAAACCTCCTGAATCATGCGGCCCGGCTGCCTGCCGCCTATGACATAACCGCAGTTGTGTTTATCGACTAATGCGCAATCGGCATGGACGTCGCAGCGCCGACTCTGTAGCGCAGACCAACAGAACTGCATATTCGCGACAGCGCCACGCGCCGCGTCATCAGAAAAATCGCGGCGCTTTCGCCATGCGTTGGGCGCATCTGTTTCAGCGAGCGCGCCCAACGTCAAGCCGCGCTCATGGTTATAAGCCGGTAGATAGGCGGCTACAGACTTCGCTGACTGAAGGGGCGTTTGTTAGATGGAGGGTGATGGATGGTGAGGTGTCGAGAAGCGTGCGGGAAGGCGTAAAAGAGCGTGAACCGGCAAGTGTCTTTCCTTGCGGGGACGGCCGTGCCGTGGCGGCTCAAACCAGGGTTGCAAGGACAACGCAGGCCGCATGATGCATATGACAACTAATTATAACGTTATTTTTCAAAATGTGAAGGGGTGCGGGGCAGGAAAAGATAACCCCCCTCTCTTTTTAAAGGAGATTTTTGCATAAGTGGCCGCTATCGTGTCAAATGAAGGCGCTAAAAGCATAACGTTGCGCCGAAGACATAACGTTAGCGCACACGAGCGCACAAGTCTTTGCCTGTCATTCCCGCGCGTTTTTGGCGGGAATCCACGTCTTTTTTATGGATGCCCGATAGATACGTTCGGGCATGACGGAAAAATGCCGGTTATGCAAAGGTCTCTTTTTAAAGAGGGGGAGTTGGCGTGTGGGCAAAGGCGTATGCGGCTTTCTAAAAAATATGGCGGAGGGTGAGGGACTCGAACCCCCAAGGGCGTTAACCCGCCAGTTTTCAAGACTGGTGACTTACCATTAGCCTAACCCTCCGCTGTCGCGCAACGACAAGACGGTATGTATGACCTTATATCCTGTGTTCTGTAGCTCAGACCTCCAGGTCTGATTTTGTCGATGGATGAATTGTGATGCCTCTTTCAGGGCTAAAGCCCTGAGCTACTTCTTGCGGCGTCCGGAGGTAGCTCCAGACGCCGCAAGAAATCTTCTATCTGTAGGCATCCCTGCGGTGCCTGATTTTATAAATAGTAAGAATCTTGTCCGCTATGTCAACGGTATAAACAATCCTGTAGTCTCCTACGCGCAGCCTTCGACTGTCTTCGCCCTTGAGTTTCTCTGATTGCGGATGCGGAAACGGGTCGTTTTTGAGAGACAGGATAGCCCTGTCAATCTTGAGGAACAATTCATCTGTCAAGGAGTCAAGTTCCTTTCTGGCAGACTTTTTTATGACCAGCTTATACACGCTTGCGGGCCTTTTTCTTGCGGCTGTATGCTTCGTAGTCTTTTTCTGATTCATGCAATCTTTCTTCTATGGCCTTCATGTCAAAGACATCTTCAAGAAGTTTGCCTAGCGTTTTTTTTACGGTATTCGATATCATGGCTTGAAGCTCGTCTACGCTCATGTCTTTTACAACGGCGCGCATAATGGTTTAACCTCCGTCTATCCGGTCATTTTTTGTGGCGTCAGGAGTTACCACCTGACGCCACAAAAGGTTATTTCGTGTTTGCTATCCTCTCCAGAGCGCCCATGTAAGGCCGCAACGCCTGAGGTATCTCCACGCTGCCGTCCTCACGCTGATAATTCTCAAGTATGGCCACGAGCGTCCTGCCTACGGCAAGGCCGCTGCCGTTGAGCGTGTGCACGAGTCTGGGCTTGCCGCCCTTGGGCCTGTAGCGGATGCCCGCGCGGCGGGCCTGAAAGTCTTCAAAATTGCTGCACGAGGATATCTCGCGAAACTTGCCCTGTCCAGGGAGCCAGACCTCTATGTCGTATGTCTTTGCGGCTGAAAAGCCGATGTCTCCGGTGCAGAGGCTAACGACCCTGTACGGCAGCCTCAATTGCCGCAAGACCTCTTCGGCGTTGTCCGTAAGCCTTTCAAGCTCGGCGTAAGAGGTCTCAGGCGCAGCGAACTTGACAAGCTCGACCTTGTTGAACTGATGCTGGCGTATCAGCCCTTTTACGTCCTTGCCGTAAGAGCCGGCCTCTTTCCTGAAGCACGGGGTGTAGGCCGTGTAGCACAGAGGCAGCCGCGCCTCCTCGATTATATCATCCCTGTGGATATTAGTCACGGGCACTTCCGCCGTCGGCACCAGGTAATGGTCCCATCCTTCGATCTTGAAGAGGTCTTCCTCGAACTTGGGCAGTTGCCCGGTGCCGGTCAGGCACTCGGCCTTGACCATAAACGGCGTCCAGACCTCCTGATAGCCGTGCCGGGTCGTGTGCAGGTCGAGCATGAAGTTTATGAGCGCCCGCTCAAGCCGGGCGCCTGTGCCCTTGAGGAGCGAGAAGCGCGCGCCGGAAATTTTCCCGGCGGTCTCGAAGTCGATGATGCCCAGCCGCTCGCCGATATCGGTATGTTCGAGCGGGGTGAATTTGAACTCCGGCACGTTTCCCCACTGCCTGACGACCGGGTTGTCGTTCGAGTCAGCGCCAACGGGCACGGACTCGTGGGGCAGGTTCGGAATGACGAGGAGAAATGCGTTCAGTTCTTCGTCGCACTGTGCGGCTTCGGCGTCGAGGGCCTTTATGGTAGAACCCCACCCCTCCATCTCCGTTAAAATCGCGGATGCGTCCTTGCCTTCTTTTTTCAGTTTCGCAACAGCGAGGGAGTATGTGTTACGTTTGCCCTTGAGTGTTTCAACCTCTGTCAGCAACGCGCGCCGCCTCGCGTCGAGCGTCTTGAACAGGCCGAGGTCAACGGCCGTGCCGCGGCTCTTGAGCCGCGCTTCAACCGCGGCCAGGTCTTCTCTTAACAGCTTTATGTCTATCATGTTTTTTTTGCGCGTCTATTTACTCCTCCCCTTTGTAAAGGGGAGGCGGGGAGGGGTTACTCGTGTGGCGTCTCAAACGTAACTCTCCCAAGTCCCATCTCTAAAAAGAGGGGGAACAGATTTGCGTGGGTCAGGAGTTTCCTTCTGACGGTATTTGGCTTGCAGGCGGCAGGAGGAAACTCCTGTGGCCACATTAAATTCGATTCCATCCGGTCCGGCGCGTATGACGTCCTGCGGCTTCCCGCTCCGTATAGGGTTGTAGCGTATAAAGATACCCTATTCTCAGGGAGTTTTCCATCTTTTATAGAGGCTGTTCTCTATGCCGAGCGAATCAAGCGTCTTTCCGGCTATGAAGTCGACCATCTCTTCGACGGATTTGGGGTGCGTATAGAACGCGGGCATGGCCGGCAGGATTACAACTCCGATGCGCGCGAGCTTGAGCATATTCTCAAGATGTATTGCGCTCAAAGGCGTCTCGCGCGGCACGAGTATCAACTGCCCGCGTTCCTTGATGACGCAGTCCGCGGCGCGCTCTATCAGGTTGCCTGAGACGCCTGATGCAATCCTGGCGAGCGTGCCCATGGAGCACGGACAGACGACCATCGTCTTTTTCAGGGCGCTGCCGCTCGCAAGGGGCGCGGCGAGGTCGTTGTTGGAAAACCACTTGAGACGGCCCTGGGCCCCGCGCTTTTTGAAAAAAGCCTTGAGCTTCGCCCCGGGGTCCGCCCCAGCGAGGTCAAGCCCGGCCTCCTCGCGCAAAAGGAGAGCGCCGGCCTGCGAGACGATGACGCTCGTCTCGATACCCATGCTCAGGAGGGCTTCGACGAGCCGTATCCCGTAGGCCGCGCCTGATGCGCCGGTAAATGCTACGATACACGAGGCTGAATGTGCCGGTCTGTTTTTGATAAAGGCCTCTTTTTCAGGATACTATCCTCCTGAATAAGTCCTGATTTGTTTTATGGATGAGTCGGCCGGGATTGAGGGTATGCCTCGTCAATCCCGGCAGCGTCCTAACGGCCTACTTCAGTTTTAACGCGACATATATTGCCGAGTCCCCGCGCACAACGAGAAAGAGGGCTGAGTCTTTTTTCCCGGCGTCCGCTATCGCGCGGTTATAATCCTTGATGTCTTTTATCTGCGCCCTGTTGATTTCCTTGATTACGTCCCCGCGCCGGAGTCCCGCGTCCCCCGCCGGGCTGTCGGGCCGTATCGAGGTTATGATAACGCCGTCAGTCTCGGTTATGCCGAGTCTTCGGCCCATCTCAGGCGTGATGGGCCCGGCCGAGAGGCCGAATTTCATGTCGGGCGACTGGTCGTGTTCATCCGTCTTTGCGGCTGTTTCTTCGCCTTCCTCTTCAGTCCTGGTGCCGACCTTTACTGTCAGGGTCAGTTCCTTGCCGTCGCGTACGACCTTGATGACGGCGTTTTTGCCGGGAGCCGTGTTGGCGACCGTCCTCGGCAGGTCCGAGAGGTCGTTGACGGGTTTGTTGTCAAAGGTGGTGATTATATCCCCGGCCTTCAGGCCGGCGACGTCCGCCGGCTCGCCCGCGTTAACGGACGATATGAGGGTGCCCTTCGTATCCTTGAGGCCGAAGTTTGCGGCAAGCTCCGGGGTAAGCTCCTGTACGCTTACTCCTATCCATCCGCGGGTAATCTTGCCTTTTTCCTTGAGCTGCATAAGTATGTCCTTGACCATGTTTATCGGGGTGGCGAAGCCGATCCCCTGGCCTCCGGCTATGATGGCGGTATTGATGCCCACTACCTCGCCCCTGACGTTAAAGAGCGGGCCGCCGGAGTTGCCCGGGTTGATGGAGGCGTCGGTCTGTATGAAGTTGTCGTAAGGCCCCGCGCCTATGACGCGCCCCTTCTGGCTGACGATGCCGGCCGTGACCGTCCCGCCGAGGCCGAACGGATTGCCTATGGCCATGACCCACTCGCCAACCTGAAGGGCCTCGGAGTCGCCGATGGTCACGGACGGAAGGTTGCCGGCCTCTATCTTTATGAGCGCGATGTCGAGTTTCCTGTCCTGTCCGATGACGGCCGCCTTGTAGTCCTTCTTTGATTCCGAGAGGGTTACGAGTATTTCGGTGGCGTTGTCTATGACGTGCTGGTTGGTCAGTATGTAGCCGTCCTTGTTGATGATAAAGCCGGAGCCGAGGCTCTGGCGTTTGAATTCCCCGCGCGGGGCGTTGAAGAATTTATTGAAGTCGTCGCCGAAGAAGTCGTCGAACGGGGCCTTGAAGTCGGGAAAAGGCACCACGGGCCTCTCGCGCTGATTGATGACCTGCGTGGTGGAGATGTTGACGACTGTGGGCGAGAGTTTGCTCGCAAGCTCGACGAAGTTGGCGCCCGGGGAGACAGATGCGGCTATCGGTTTGCCGTTCGAGGATTCTTTCCAGAAACTGACGGCGTCGCTCGAAGACGTCCAGTTCAGTTTCGCGCTCAATACGACGCCGGCGATGACGGATATAACCGCGACCGCGGCGAGCGCGGCCAGTCCGTAACCTTTTTTTGTATCGCGCATGTTGCATCCCTCCTGACGCATATTTGTCGTGCTATGATATAGAGAGCCGGGGCAAGGGCGCCTAAGCCGTCCTTGTCCCGGTCCCGTATAATCCTTGCCCCGCAGGCCTTCCTATGACCCGCTGCCCGATTTCTTTATCCGGCGGCCTTCACATACCACAGGTGCAGCTCGTGGAGGACCTCGTCGAGAAGACGGCCCTCGTCCTCCGAGAGATTCCCTTTGGTCTTGTCCTTCAAAAGTTCTATCAGCTCTATCGTCTGCTTTGCCAGGGCGGGTTCTTTTTCCATCTTGTTCGTAACCGGGTTTTCCACTACGCCGAGGTTCATCAGGACCGACGAGGAGAGCGAGAGTATGAATGTGGTGAAGTCGAGGGGCGGGAGTTCCTTCGGCCTGCCAACTGCCGGAACGGTCTTTTTTTCGTCCTTAAGCCCTGGTTCCCTGTCGTCCATTATCCGGTTCCGGCTCCTTTTATAAGGTATTGCGGGTGTGCGCCGAACGGTCACGGCGTCTCAAAGCACCGGCACTTTGACCGCGTCAAGAAACTCTTCCTTGATCTTGGGCACCGTGACCTTCAGCACCCCGTCATTGAACTGCGCGGTTATAGCGGTCTTGTCGACCGCCATGGGCAGGTTGAAGACCCGGCAGAACTGGCCGTAGAACCGCTCCATCCTGTGGTAATTCTCTTCCTTGAGGTTCTTTGCGTGTTTGCGCTCGCCCCTTAAAGTAAGAGAGTTGCCCTCTATCTCAATAGTCACGTGCCGCGCGTCTATGCCGGGTATCTCGGCCTTGAGTATAATCTGCTCGTCCGTCTCGTAGATGTCGACCGGCGGGAACCACGTGGCCCCGGGCACCGCGCTGCAGCCCTTGAATCTGCCCAGGGCCTCGTCAAAGAGGCGGCTCATCCGTTCTTGAAGAAAGAGGATGTCCATAAAGGGGTTCCATCTTGTCGGGGCCATTCTAAACTCCTGACGGCGTGTATTGAAGAAAAGATATTTTATCGGTATGGTTCGCGCATCACCGCTTGTGCGTCCGGCATCTGTTCCATATTATATTTTATTACAAAGGCCTTTTCAATTCCAGAGCTTTTTCTTCTACAACCGGCCCTCGCCTTGTGAAGACGAGCCTTTTGCCGTCATAATCGGCCTGCACGGTATCGTCTTCCCTGAACTTGTCTTCGAGGATGCCGGCTGCAAGTCCGTCGTTTATCTCCCTCTGTATGAGCCTCTTCAGCGAGCGCGCGCCGTAGACCGGGTCGTAGCCGGCCTCGGCCAGATGCGCCGAGGCCTTTTGCGTCAGGACGAGCTCGATCTTTTTCTCCTTGAGCATCTCCCTCAGTCTGCCGAGCTGTATCTCGACGATATCCTTCATCTGCCCGGGGCCGAGCGGATGGAATATGACGATCTCGTCGAGCCTGTTCAGGAACTCGGGTTTGAAGGTAGTGCGCAGGGCCTCCATGACGCGGCCGCGTATCTCGTCGTAATCGCGCTCCCCGAGCTCGGTTATGAATTGGCTGCCGGTGTTGGAGGTCATGATGATGACGGCGTTCTTGAAGTCCACGGTGCGTCCCTGCCCGTCGGTGAGCCTGCCGTCGTCGAGTATCTGTAGGAGTATGTTGAAGACGTCAGGGTGCGCCTTTTCCATCTCGTCAAAGAGGATTACCGCGTATGGTCTTCTCCTCACCGCCTCGGTGAGATACCCGCCCTCTTCATACCCGACGTATCCGGGCGGCGCGCCGATGAGCCTTGCCACCGAGTGCTTTTCCATGAACTCGCTCATGTCGATGCGTATCATGGAGCGCTCGTCGTCGAAAAGGAACCCGGCAAGGGCGCGCGCCGTCTCGGTCTTGCCCACGCCGGTGGGGCCCAGGAAGATGAAGGAGCCGATGGGGCGGTTTGGATCCTGTAACCCCGCCCTTGCGCGCCTGACGGCGTTGGCCACGACCTTGAGAGCGGCGTCCTGTCCGACGACGCGCCTTTTGAGGTTCTCCTCCATGCGCAGGAGCTTTTCCCGCTCGCCTTCCAGCATGCGGAGGACCGGTATGCCCGTCCAACGCGAGACGATTTCGGCGATGTCTTCGCCGTCGACCTCCTCCTTGAGCATCCGTTTCGAGCCTTGAAGTTTGGCGAGTTTTTCACGGACGGTCTTGAACCGTTCTTCGAGGGCCGTTATCCTGCCGTATTTTATCTCGGCTGCCTTTGCAAGGTCTCCGGTGCGCTCGGCCTTCGCGGCCTCCAGCTTCGCATCCTCGATTTCCTTCTTTGCCGAACGTATGGCCGCGATATCCTCGCGCTCCTGCTGCCAGTGGAGTTTAAGGCCCGCGCTCTCTTCCCTTAGACCGGCGAGTTCGTCCTCTATCCTGGCGAGTCTGGCAAGGGATGGCTTGTCCGTCTCTTTCTTAAGGGCCTGTCGCTCGATTTCAAGCTGGATGATGCGCCGTTCGATCTCGTCGATTTCAGTGGGCATGGATTCTATCTCGATGCGCAGGCGCGAGGCGGCCTCGTCAACGAGGTCTATGGCCTTGTCCGGCAGGAACCTGTCCGCGATATATCTGTTGGAGAGCGTCGCCGCCGCTATGATGGCCGAGTCCGCGATGCGCACGCCGTGATGGACCTCGTAGCGCTCCTTCAGTCCGCGCAGTATGGCGATGGTGTCTTCCACCGTCGGCTCGCCGACGACCACCGGCTGGAACCTGCGTTCGAGCGCCGCGTCCTTTTCTATGTGTTTCCTGTACTCGTCGAGGGTGGTGGCGCCGACGCAGCGCAGTTCCCCGCGGGCAAGCGCGGGTTTGAGCATATTGGAGGCGTCCATGGCCCCTTCGGCCGCGCCGGCGCCCACGAGCGTATGCAACTCGTCTATAAAGAGGATTACGGAGCCTTGCGAGTCGACGACCTCGCGCATGAGCGCCTTCAACCTGTCCTCGAATTCGCCTCTGTACTTGGCGCCCGCGATGAGCGCCCCGAGGTCGAGGGCCAGGAGGCGCTTGTCCTTCAGGGTCTCGGGCACGTCGCCGTTCACAATCCTCTGGGCCAGGCCCTCGGCAATGGCCGTCTTGCCCACGCCGGCCTCTCCTATGAGCACGGGGTTGTTCTTCGTCCGCCGGGACAAGACCTGCATCACCCTGCGTATCTCGTCGTCCCTGCCGATTACCGGGTCGAGCTTGCCCGTGCGCGCAAGCTCCACGAGGTCGCGCGTGTATTTGGCAAGGGCCTGATATTTCTCCTCCGGCATCTGGTCGGTTATGCGCTGGCTGCCGCGCACCGAGGCAAGGGCGCGCAGTACGGTGTCGCGCGTTACGCCGTTAGACGAGAGGATGCGGGCGGCCTCCCCGCGTTTTTCCGAGGCGATGGCTATGAGGATGTGCTCGCAGGAGGTGAACTCGTCCTTCATCCCCTGAGCCTCTTTCATGGCCGCGTCGAGCATTGTGTTGAGTCTGGGCGATAGGTAGGGCTCGCCGCCTCCGTAGACCTTCGGGAACTTTGCGAGGGCCTCTTCGGTCTGGGCCTTGATGAGCGTGAGGTTCGAGCCGATGCGCTGAAGCACGGGCGCCACGACCCCGCCTTCCTGCGCCATGAGGGCGATGAGCAGATGCTCCGGCGTTATCTCCTGCTGCTGGCGCTCCGCGGCCGTCTGTTGCGCCGCGTTCAGCGCCTCCTGCGATTTTATCGTGAATCTGTCGAGCCGCATGAATACCCCATGGTTTTAATAAATAGCCGCGCAGCCTGTAATATTGCAGCGCCGTCTTTAATAAGTTATGTCCACGACCCGCTCTTTGTCAAGGCTGCCGCGCTCAATCCCGCTGGCCTGCATGAGGGAAAGCGTTATAAAAGACCAATCCGGTCTTAAATTATCCTTTGCGTTCGGATGTGAAGTTGTTATAATGCCTGCGTCGGACGATGGCGGCGCAAGGACGCGGAAACATGGAGTTCATCGGCGCAACTGGAGCAGGCAGCCGCGCCGCCCGTCGGCCCGACCTTCAACGTTGAGATGCAAATACCAGGGAGGTTTGAGATGCAGAAAGTGAACGTGCTGGAGAAAAAAGAGTTTAACGACGTTACGGTGAACAAGGTGACCTTTGTCAAGGGCGAGCAGCTCATTCAGGACACCTATTACTTCAAGCCGGGCCAGGTGCTCGATTGGCACCGCCACCCGGACGGCGACCAGGTGTTTTTCGTCCATGAGGGAGAGGGGACGTATTCCACGGACGACGGCAAGGTCGAAGAGGCCGCGCTTGTTTCGGGCGCGGTCGTGCTCGCGCCAAAGGGCGTGTGGCACAGGATTGTTGCAAAGACGACACTCGTCGTCTCGCAGGCGACCAGGGTCCCGGCGGGCATGGAGAAGAGGTAATCAAGTCAAAAGGCTGAACAAAGGCCCCCGTCTGTTGAAGGCGGGGGCCTTTTCATTTTGCCGCCCGCCGTCTGGAAAGTACGCGGCTTCTTTAATTCGCTTGACTTGTCCTTTTAAAATCTTATAATAAGATATCTACTACTTGCTTTGTGTCCGGTGTTTTTGAATTCAAAGACGCCTCACTTATATATGCCGGCCCGGGTTGTACGGGGCCGGTATTAATTTTGATAAATACGGGTAGGCCGCCTAATGGCATTGAAAGACGACCCTTATGACAACGTGAAAGGCCTTGTGCGGGCAGATTCCGCCGTGTCGGCCGCGCCGGGCGGCGCGGAGGTAGCGGCTTGACCCTGCCGACCCCGCTTGCCGTTGCGTTCTTTACGGCGCTGATATTCATTATCATGGCCGTGGTCTCGCCATTGCTTGCCTCGCGCCAGGCCTCGCTCATAAGGATTGCGTTCTTTTTCTCCGTAGTTGCCTGCATCATGGGATTGTATGCCGGTTTTTCAGTCGTGTTATCCGGGCAGGCCGAGACCCTCACGCTGCCCATAGGCCTGCCAGACCTTCCGTTCTATCTCCGGCTTGACGCGCTTTCCGGCTTCTTCTTCACGATTACCAGCCTCCTCGGCCTCTTCGTCTCCGTCTACTCGTTCGGTTACGTGAAGGGTCTTCTGGACAGGCGTCCGGTGACCTCATTCGTGGTCTTCTATAATCTTTTCATGGCCGGCATGCTCCTTGTCCTGATGGCCGACGACGCGTATTTTTTCATGATATCGTGGGAACTGATGACGGTCTCGTCGTTTTTCCTGGTCTGTTTCGAGGACGAGAGTCTTGAGGCGAGAAGGGCCGCTTTCATCTACCTGCTCATAGCGCACGTGGGCGCGATGACGATACTCCTTGCCTTCGGCATACTGGCCGGGTTTGCCGCCGGGTTCGAGAGCTTCAGGGGCTTTACCTTCGAGGCGATGCGCACGGCGTCCATACCGCGCTCGTGGGCCTCCATTGCGTTCGTGCTTGCCTTCTTCGGCTTTGCGGCCAAGGCCGGTGTCATACCCATGCACGTCTGGCTGCCTGAGGCGCACCCCGCTGCCCCGTCAAACGTATCGGCGCTCATGAGCGGGGTCATGCTCAAGGTCGCAATATACGGGATAGTGCGCCTTGCCTTTGATATCTTTCCGATTACAGCCTGGTGGTGGGGCGGGCTTGTCCTGTGTCTCGGCCTCGTCTCGGCGGTCATGGGCATACTCTATGCCCTGATGCAGGTGGACCTCAAGCGTCTCCTTGCATACTCGTCGGTTGAAAACGTCGGCATCATCATGATAAGTCTCGGCCTTGCCATGCTTTTCAAGTTCCACAACCTGAACCTTCTCGCCGCTCTGGCGCTTACGGCCAGCCTCTACCACTGCCTGAACCACGCCCTGTTCAAGGGGCTTTTGTTCATGGGCGCCGGCGCGATACTGCATTCGACGCACGAGCGCAACATGGAACGCATGGGCGGGCTCATACACAGGATGCCGCAGACCGCGCTCGTCTTTCTCGCAGGTTGTCTTGCCGTCTCGGCCCTGCCGCCTTTTAACGGCTTCGTCTCCGAGTGGCTGGCGTTCCAGGCCTTTCTGCAGTCGTCCGTCCTGCCGGGGCAGGTATTGAAACTCCTCTCTCCGCTCGGCGCCGCGCTCCTTGCCCTTGCCGCGGCCATGAGCGCGAGGTGCTTCGTCAAGGTCTACGGCGTGGTCTTTCTCGGCAGATGGAGGGGGCAGGGGCAGTGCCAGGCGCAGGAGACGGGCCTTGCCATGCGTGCCGGCATGTGGCTTGCCGCCGGAGCGTGCCTTGCGCTCGGCGTCTTCCCGACCCTTGTAATCGGATGGATGGATACCGTTACCAATGAGCTTACCGGCGCCGGGCTCAAGGCCTCGGCGCAGGCGTACGGCTGGCTCTGGCTCACGCCCGTGAGCGCGGCGCGGGCCTCGTATTCAGGCCCGCTGGTCTTCGCCGTCATCGCGGTCGTTATCCTTGCGGCATATCTGGTCTTTCATTCGAGAAAGGGAGTCGTCAGGAGGTCCGCGGTCTGGGACTGCGGGTATCCGGGCCTGACGAACAGGATGCAGTACAATTCCACCTCGTTCGCCATGCCGCTTCGCAGGATATTCGGCTCGCTCCTTATAATCAAGGAGACGGTCAGGCCCTGCGACGTCACAAGGCCCGCGGCCTTTCAGGAGCGTTTTACCTACGAGGTGAAGGTGCTCGACAGGGTCTGGTATATATTCTATAAACCGCTTACACAGGCCGTCTTCTGGATAGCGCGCCATGCAACGCGGCTTCAGAACGGGCGCATCCAGATATATCTCATGTATTCGTTGATAACCCTTATCGTCCTGCTGGTCTTCTCATGAGGATTGTCTATTCGCTGATAATTGAGGCCGCGCAGATTGCGGTCGTACTGGCCGTTGCCCCTGCCTTCGTCGGCTGGGTGCGGATGCTCAAGTGCCGGGCGCAGGGCAGGGCCTCCGCCGGCATCCTTCAGCCGTACAGGGATCTGCGCAGGCTGTTTTACAAGGACGTCGTCCTCGCCGGGAACGCCTCGTGGATATTCAGGAGCGCGCCTTACGTCGCCTTCGGCGCCACCGTGCTCGCGGGCGCCATAATCCCCGTCATCTCAACCGACCTGCCGCTCGGGTTGACGGCTGACGTAATCGCGCTCGTCGCCGTATTCGCCATAGCGCGCTTCTTTACCGCGCTTGCAGGGATGGACATAGGCACCGCCTTCGGCGGCATGGGTTCGAGCAGGGAGATGATGGTCGCCTCCCTTGCCGAGCCGGCCATGCTCATGAGCGTCTTTACCATCTCGCTCGTCGCCGGATCGACCACGCTCTCCGAGATGGTCCGCGTGATTACGTCCGGCCAGTTCGTCTTCAGGCCTTCCATGGCCCTGGCGCTCATGGCCTTTGTCCTCATAGGCATAGCCGAGACCGGGCGCATACCGGTCGACAATCCGGCCACGCACCTTGAGCTGACGATGATACACGAGGCCATGGTGCTGGAGTATTCGGGCCGTCACCTCGCGCTCATCGAGTGGGCGGGTATGATAAAGCTCTTTCTCTTCGCGTCGCTGGGCGTCGCGCTTTTCGTGCCGTGGGGCATCGGCGGCCCGCATGAGGTCTTCATGGTGCCGGTTGCGGTCGTCAGTCTCGCGATAAAGCTCGGCATTGTCGGCGTCTGCCTTGTGCTTGTGGAGACGCGGCTTGCCAAGATGCGCATCTTTCAGGTGCCGGAATTTCTCGGCGTAGCCTTCATACTGGCAACGTTGGGCATGTTGTCATTCTTCATGCTGGAGTAGACCCATGACGGCCGGTCTTGCCGTACAGATAAACAGCGTCCTTGCCGCGCTCATACTGCTTACGTCCTTCGGACTCCTCGTGCAGAGGAGGATATACGGGATGTTGCGCCTTTTTGCGTGGCAGGGGGCTTTCCTTTCGCTATCGACGGCCATCGTCGGTTATACGGCAGGCCTGCATCATCTCTATATCTCGGCGGCCCTGACCCTGGCGCTCAAGGTCTTCGCCCTGCCGTACATACTCTACGTGCTGATACACAGGCTTGAGATAAAAAGGGACGTCGAGGAGCTCGTAAACATCCCGACGACCATGCTCATCGGCATCGCGCTCGTCATATTTTCATATTATCTGACCGCGCCCATACGCGAACTCTCGACGCTCATTACGCGCTCGACCCTTGCCGTCGCGCTTGCCACCGTGATGATAGGGCTCCTGATTATGATTACGCGCAGGAAGGCGGTCACGCAGATAATCGGTTTTCTCGCCCTTGAAAACGGGCTCTTCTTCGCGGCCACGAGCGCCACCTACGGCATGCCGCTCGTGGTCGAGCTCGGCGTGGCCCTCGACATACTTATCGCGGCCTTCATATTCGGCATCTTCTTCTATCACATACGCACCTCCTTCGACAGCCTGGAGCTCAAGGACATGGAAAAACTCAAGGAGGACGAGTGACCGGATGCTGATACTTGTCCTTCTCGGCATAAACCTTCTGGCCGCCGCCGTCCTGGCCGTAATCGGCGAGAAGCGCTACGCCCCGGAGGTGAATATCCTGGGTTCGGCCGCGACCTTTGTCGCGAGCGTTTTTCTCGCCGCCGACGTCTATTACAACGGCCGTATGATAAGCGGCCGGGAGTATTTTTTCGTTGACGAGTTCAACGTCTATCTCGCGGTGCTGACCGCGTTCGTATCCATGACCACGGCCGTATTCAGCAGGCCCTACATGCGCCATGAGCAGGAGCGCGGCCGCCTTGGCAAGGTGGCCATGCGCTTCTACCACGCGATGTTCCAGCTCTTCATCTTCGCCATGCTCATGGCCCTTCTTACGAACAACGTCGGCATCCTGTGGATATCGATGGAGCTGGCCACGCTCTCGACCGTGTTGCTGGTCTCCCTCTACCGCACCCCGTCGTCGGTCGAGGCCGCGTGGAAGTACTTCATACTCTGCGGCGTGGGCATCGCCCTTGCGCTCTTCGGCACGGTGCTCCTCTACTTTGCCGCCGAGAAGGTGCTCGGCGAGGGTTCCAAGGCGCTTCAGTGGACGAACCTCGCCGCCGTGAGCGGAAGCCTTGAGCCTACTGTATTGTCGCTTGCCTTCGTCTTCTTCATGGTCGGCTACGGCACGAAGGTCGGGCTTGTGCCGCTGCACAACTGGCTGCCGGACGCTCATGCCGAAGGGCCGACGCCGATATCCGCCGTCCTCTCCGGTCTGCTTCTCAACATCGCGCTCTACGCGCTCGTCCGGTGCAAGACGCTCGTGGACGGCGCGACGCACGGCAACAGGGCCGGGCAGATCATGATGGCCTTCGGGCTTGTATCGCTCCTTGTCTCGGCCTTCTCGCTCCTGCGGCAGAAGGATATCAAACGGATGTTCTCGTACTCGTCCATCGAGCACATGGGCATAGCCACGTATGCGTTCGGGCTGGGAGGCTCGGTCGCCACCTTCGGCGCGCTCCTGCACATGCTCGTCCATTCGCTCACCAAGTCAGCGATATTCTTTACCGTTGGGCACGCCTCGCAGATGCACGGCACGCAGGAGATATCCCGCATACGAGGGCTTATAAAGGGTAATCCGCTCGTCGGCTGGGGGCTTATGCTCGGGGTGGCCGCGATTATAGGCCTGCCGCCCTTCGGTCTCTTTACGAGCGAGTTTCTGATACTTACCGCCACGATGAAGAGCGCGCCGCTCCTTGCGCCGTTTTTCCTTCTGGGCCTCGCCATTGCCTTTGCCGCTCTTCTTCGCAAGGTCATGCCGATGGTCTTCGGCGCCGTGCCTGACTACCAGCATAATCAGCGTGTCTCGCACACGCCGGTCATATTGCACATGATTCTTGTCCTCGTGCTCGGTCTTTATCTGCCGGTCTTTCTGAGCCAATGGCTGCACGGGGCGGTGAGGCTGCTGAGATGAAAGACCAGTCCATATTGAAAGACGCCCTTGTGGCGGCCTTCGGCGACGCGGCCGCGTCCGTCCGCGTTGAGGGCGCGCGGCCGTCCATTGCCGCCATGTTCTGCGTCCCGGTGGCGCGCTTTGCCGAGGCGGGCAAGGTCATGAAGGCCTGTGATGCTCGCCTTGCGGCCGAGTGGGCGGTTGACGAGACGGTCTTTGGGGGCGGTTTTGGCATTATGGCGCTCTATGGCAAGGGAGTGGAACTCCTGTTGATAGAGTGCGCCGTGCCGCACGAGGCCCCGGTATTCCCAAGCCTTACGGGGAACTACCTGGCCGCGTGGAGGTTCGAGCGGCAGATGCGAAGCCTCATGGGCGTCGAGTCAGCCGGGCACCCGGATGCGCGGCCGTGGATTAAACACGAGGACTGGCCGCCTGAGGCATATCCGCTTCGCAAGGCCTTTGACGCGAAGACCAGGTTGGCGCGTGTTCAGGGCGAGTACAAGTGGGTGCGGGCCGAGGGCGAGGGGGTCTACGAGATTGCGGTAGGCCCTGTCCATGCCGGAATCATCGAGCCGGGCCACTTCAGGTTTCAGGCGGTCGGAGAGGATATCATAAATCTCGAAGAGCGCCTCGGTTACGTGCACAAGGGCATAGAGAAGCGGTTCGAGTCCATGACTTGGGCTGCGGCAAGCCGCCTTGCGGGCAGGGTCTCGGGTGATACGACGGTCGCGCACGCCACGGGCTATTGCACGGCGCTCGAGGCCGCCGCCGGATGCGAGGTTCCGGCGCGGGCGGCATGGCTTCGCGCCCTGCTCCTTGAGCGCGAGCGCATCGCAAACCACGTCGGGGATATAGGAGCGATAAGCAACGACGCGGCCTTTACGTTCCTGCTCTATCAGACGGCCATATTGAGGGAGCGCCTCTTGAGGACTAATCAGGCCATCTTCGGCCACAGACTCACGATGGATATAGTCATGCCGGGCGGGGTTAACGCGGATATCACGCTTGAAGCGGCCCGGGTCATCTCAGGCGAGCTGACGGAGTTCTCCGCGGAATTTGAAAGGCTCGTTGCAATATACGAGGAGACCCCGTCTCTGGAGGACAGGACATGCAACGCCGGGGTGCTTGCGCCCCCGCTGGCTAAAGAGATGGGCGTCGTCGGCATCGTTGCCAGGGCAAGCAACCAGCCCCTTGACGCGAGGGTGCAGCAGGCATACCCGCCTTATGACGTCATTGCGCCGAAGCTCATTCGCTGCGGCGACGGCGACGTCAATGCGCGTATACAGGTGCGCATAGACGAGGTGCGCGAGTCGATAAGGCTCATACGCGCAATCATCGACGGGATGCCCGAAGGCCCGCTTGCCGTTGACTGTCCGGCCCCGCGTCCCGGGGCCACGGGCATCTCTGTCGTCGAAGGCTGGCGGGGCGAGATTGTCTGGTGGGTGCAGGCCGGGCCGGGTTCGGAAATCAACCGCGTCATGGTGCGCGACCCGTCGAGCGTGAACTGGCTTGCGCTCGAGCAGGCGATAAAGGGCAATATCGTCCCGGACTTTCCGCTGTGCAACAAGAGTTTCAATCAGTCGTATTCCGGCAACGACCTCTGATGCGGCCGGGCGCAGGTTGATGTATACTCTCCATAGCAGCGCAGTTTCCATTGGATTGGCGCGTGGATTGAAAAAGACGTTCGCGCAGCGCCGTTGCAGAGCGGAGAGCAGGTATGACCGAACAGCGCTATACGCTACTTCTGTCCTGTCCCGACAGGGTCGGCATAGTGGCGGCGGTGAGCGGATTCGTTGCGCAACACAACGGCATCATAGTCGAGGCCAGCTATCATACCGACCAGGAGACCCGGCAATTCTTCATGCGCCAGGAGTTGCGCGCGGATTCGCTCCCGTTCGGCGCGGCGCGGCTGCGCGAGCGTTTTCTTGAAGTGGCCGAGAGGTTCCAGATGGTCTGGCGGGTCACGGACTCCGCCGTAAGAAAGCGCGTCGTGCTGCTCGTCAGCCGGCAGGGCCATTGCCTTGACGACCTGCTGCATCGCTGGCGAAGCGGGGAGTTGGAGGTGGACATCCCATGCGTCATCTCCAACCACGAAGACCTGCGCGGCTTTGTGGAATGGCACGGCATCCCCTTTCACTGCGTTGAGACGAATGACAAGGGCGCGGCCTTTGCGCGGATATCCCGGCTTTTTGACGAGGCGGCCGGGGACGTGATGGTGCTGGCGCGTTTCATGCAAATTGTCCCGCCGGACATGTGTGAGCGTTATGCCGGGCGCATCATCAACATCCACCACGGTTTCCTGCCGTCGTTCGCCGGGGCCAGACCGTATCATCAGGCCTATCGACGCGGCGTGAAACTCATAGGCGCGACGTGCCATTACGTCACCAACGAGCTGGATGAAGGGCCGATTATCGAGCAGGACACCGTGCGCATCGACCACGGCGACACGGTGGAAGACATGGTGCGCTACGGCAGGGACATTGAGAAGGCGGTGCTGGCGCGCGGTCTGCGTTATCATGTGGAAGACCGGGTGCTGGTCTGCGGCATCAAGACCATAGTCTTTCGTTAGCATGGCCGCCTGTAGAGCGGCCTCGGCCGTTGTAATCTTTAAGCAAGGGTAGGGGATATGCTCAGGATACTCCATCAGATATGGCGCACCGGCGTGGTCACCGAACCCTTGCCGCCTCTTGAAGAGGGCAGGGTGACGCTCGCGGGCGAGCGTCTTGAAGAGGAAATCCTAAAACGCTTTCGCGGCAGCCTCACTATCAGGTTCGTTGACGCGGGCTCGTGCAACGCATGCGAGCTTGAGATAACCGCCGTCAATAACCCGTTCTACGACTGCGAGCGTTTTGGCATACATTTTACCGCCTCCCCGCGCTTTGCCGACATGCTCCTTGTGACCGGGCCGGTGGCAAGGAACATGGAGGTCGCGCTCAGGAGGACGTACGACGCCATGCCCGGGCCCAAGCTCGTCGTGGCCGTGGGCGACTGCGCGTATGACTGCGGCGTATTCGGCGAGTCTTACGCGACCGTGAAGAGCGTTAGCGACGTGGTGCCGGTCTCGGCCTTCATACACGGCTGTCCGCCGCCCCCGGCCGCCATACTGGGCGGCATCATGGCCGCCATAGGCAAGGACGGGGCGGGGAGGTAGCCGGTTGGTCTCGACTGCCACCTCAATTGCCTTGACTCCAGAGCCGCGCTGTAATATCGTTACATGAGCGGCTGATCCGGCCACCCCTTGAGCTTGATGCATAACAATACCCCGAAAATCAAAGACGCAACGACCCCTTCCCCTTCCGTAAGGCCAGGTAAAGGCCTCTACAGTACGCTATTAAATCAGGTATACAAGGAAAAAAGAGATAAGCTGCTGCACAAGCTCGTCAATAAACAGACTATAAAACCCTTTATGAAGTACCGGGAGATACAGATAGTCGAGGAGATACTGACGAGGCTCAGGCCCAAGGTCTGCGTCGAGTGGGGCTCCGGCTACAGCACGCTCTATTTCTCGCGGTTCCTTTCCGGGGACGCCAAATGGATTGCCGTCGAGCATCACGGGCCGTGGCTTGAGCGCGTCAAGCGGCTCATAGACGACAAAAGGATAGAGCTGTGCCTTGCCCCGCCTGAGCGGCCTGACTGGGAGCAGAGGGACAAGGACGGTCTGGGCGAGGACTTTGCGAGTTACCTTGCGCTGCCTGCAAGGTATAAGGACGTGGACTTCATCCTCGTCGACGGCCGCGCGCGCAAGGATGCGTTGATAAAGGCCAATGAATATATCGGCGACAGGGGCGTGGTAGTCCTGCACGACGCTAACAGGCCGATATACCGCCAGCCGCTCTCGCTATATAAGCATCAGGCGCTTTTTACCGACCGCCGCACTAACGGGGGCGGCATCTGGGTGGGCAGCAACTCCGGTTTTGATCTGGATAAGGTGCTGGACGTGGCCCTGCATAAGAGGGTGTGGCGGCTATATAACATCTTTTAGGAGGCTGTTGAAAAAGCTCCATCTACTGCGTTATCTTCGTCGCTCGTTACTGCGGCGTATGGACAAAATACGCCTCATTCCTCGCTCCTCGATGCCTTGTAGCTGGAACTTTTTGAACAGCCTGAACGAGATAGAGTGTTTTTCAACAACCTGTTAGTATGCAAGCCGGTCTTGGAAAATCCTGTGCCTACCTCCTCGAGTTACAGTCTCGTAAAAATCAAGAAGCCCGCTCCTGGTAAGGAGCGGGCTTCTCTTTATCAGGGCTGCGTTGCCGGCGCCGTGTTATGCGCGCCCGGCCAAGCCCTGTTATTGGGCGAGTCTCAGCTTGCGGCCATCTTCGCCACCTCGGAGAGGTTAATCCTCTCAAGCCTGCGTTCGGCCGCGGCCCAGTCGATATTCTTCATGAAGGCGTCGATGTACGGGGGCCTCTTTACGCCGTAGTCGATGACATAGGCGTGCTCGTAGACGTCCATCACGAGGACGGGGACGGTGTTGGCCGGGAAGTTGAAGTTGTGCGTGTCGAGGCAATAGTTGTGGAGCTTGCCGTCGTAGGCGCAAAGGCCAAGGATGACCCAGCCGCGCGCAGCCATGCCGCAGGCCTTGAAGTTCTCCGTCCATTTCTCAAGCGAGCCGAACTCCTTGGCGATGAGGTCTGCGAGTTTGCCCTTGGGTTTGGAGCCCTTGCCACCGAGGTTCTCGAAGTAGAGCTCGTGCAGGACGACCCCGTTGAGGGCGAAGGTCTCGTCGGCCTTGAGTCCGCGGAAGTCGCTGTAGACCTGGTTTGCCTTGGATGCGTCCACGGTGCGAAGACGCTCCTCTATCTCGTTCAGTTTGTTTACATAACCCACGTATAATATGTCCTTGTGCTGGGTTATCTGGTTGTCAGAGATGCCGTCGAGGGCTTTAAGCTCGAACTTTTTAGGTTGGTGCGCCATATGCTGCCTCCTTTTGTTTGCTTAGACGGCAGACCCGGCCCAACGGTTCGTTGGACCGGGTCAGAGTGTAAGCGATGATTTTTACAGCACCTTCTCTATGCAGTCTGGACATATCCCGTGCGTGAATTCCACGCCGGTGTGTTCGGAGATGAACTGTTCAATCTTGTGCCATCTGTTGTCCGAGCCGCGTATCCTCTTGCAATGCGCGCATATCGGGAGGATGCCGCACAGAAGCCTCGACCTCTGGCCTTCGATTATCTTGCGGGCCTTATTTTTATATATCCGTTCACAGGCGACGTAACAGTATATAGCGGCTATCATTACGGATATCAAAGAGCGCATCCAGAGTTCGTTCGCATCCATTGCGAGGAAGCAATGCCGGAAGGAACCGTCACGGAATATATAGGTGTGGACGATGGTTTCGACGAACCACCATATTACGCCGAGTCCGGCGCCGACTATTATGGCGCGTCTTGTGAGACATGCGCTGATGTTATCGTTCGGCGGGGGTTCCTGCATAATTGGCCTCCTGATGTTTGCCGAGGTTGCATATGGTTAAAAGAACCAATGGGCTATATAAGATAGACCTGTCCCTTATTTTTATTATAGCCCTGTTTGAAACCGTGTCAAGCCGGGTTTCACGGCGATGCGGGAATTGGAGCCGTATTTGAAGGCAGCCATATCCGTGCCGCGTCCGTCTGCGCGAGGGGCGGGATATCTGCCGGTATCCCGCAGGCCATTATGACCAGAGTCTTAAGCGCGTATATAAGCATATATCTTGACATCCGGCCGGTAATCGGATAAAAGTAATCTTGTTAGAAGGCCCGAGCGCCATCTTTTTGAGCCTGCATCCCTGTCTGTCTCGTACCCATTCCATATATAGTCAGCTTTTGAGGTTAAATGTTTCGATTGAGCAGGGCCGCGGAGTACTCCATCAGGGGATTGTTGCACCTGACCCTCATGGAGGGCAAGGGGGCGCAGGATATCGAAGCCATCTCAAAGGCGCAGGACGTGCCCAAGGCGTATCTCTCGAAGCTCTTTCAGCAGTTGGCGAAAAAAGGGTTTGTAAAGTCGACGCGGGGCCCCATCGGAGGCTTTGTCCTGGCGCGGAACCCGTCCGAGATAACGCTCCTTGAGGTCATCGAGGCGACGGAAGGGCCGATATACCTGAACGTCTGCCTGATACGCGCGGGTTACTGCAACAGGGACGCGCTCTGTCCGGTCCATGACGTCTGGGGCGAGGCGCAGACGAGCTTTATCGAGGTGTTGAAGTCGTGCACGTTTTCAGACCTTGCGGCAAGGGGCAAGAAGAAGGCCGTAGCCGATGTGATAGTGGAATAGTCTTTTTCGTCCGCCCCCCATCCCGCGTTTACGCGCTCTCTATGAATATCCGCGCCGGGTCTTCGAGATATTGCACGAGCCTTGTCAGGAATCGCGCTGCCTCGCTGCCGTCCAGCGCCCTGTGGTCGAACGTCAGTGAGAGGTGGAGTACCCTTCTGACAGCGACCTTGCCTTCATATACCCAGGGGCGTTCGACTATCTTGCCCGTGCCGAGTATGGCGATATCAGGGTAGTTTATCACGGGTGTTGCGAACGTGCCGCCGTATGTCCCGTAGTTGCTTATCGTAAACGACGAGCCTTTGAGTTCTTCAAGGGTAATCTTTCTCTCCTTCGCCTTTTTGCTCAGTTCCTGAAGCTCTTCCGCAAGTTCAAGTATCGTCTTCTTGTCGACGTCCTTCACGACCGAGACCATCAACCCGTCCGGGGTGTCGACGGCGACTCCTATGTTATAGAACTTCTTTACGATTATCTCCGAACCGTCCTCGCTCATCGAGCCGTTGAGCACGGGATGGAAGACCAGTGCGTGCTGGACGGCCTTCATGAAGAAGGGAAGGAAGGTCAGGTGGACTCCGCGCTCCTTTGCCACCTTGCGCTCGCGATCGCGCAAGGCCCACAGTTCGGTCACGTCGGCCTCGTCCATGCCCGTTACCGAGACCGCGTTCCTGAGCGTGGCCAGCAGGTTTCTGGCAATGGCCTTGCGCACGCCCTTTACTGGTATGCGCTCGGCCTGACCCGATGGCAGGCCCGGTTTCCTGATTGGAGATGGAGCGTTGGTCGTGGGCGCGGCCGTGGCATATCCCGCCACGTCAGCCTCGGTTATTATGTTGCCCGGGCCGGTGCCTTGTATGCGTGCAAGCTCAATGCCGAGCTTGCGTCCGAGCGCGCGCGCCTTTGGCGAGGCAAAGACGGCTTCTTCCGCAGGCAGTCTGCCCACGACCGAGCCTGCCTCGGCCGCCTGGGCAACAACGGGACTTGCGGCTTCTGCCGCGCCGCCTTCGATCTCAAGGGTGACGAGGCTCTCGCCAACGGCAACGGTTCCGCCCGCTTCCTTATTCAGTTTCACGACCTTGCCGCTGTGCGGGGACGGGACCTCCACAATGGCCTTGTCCGTCTCTATCTCAAGCACGCTTTGATGTTCGGCTACGCGGTCGCCCGGGGCGACGAGCCATTTCACGACCTCGCCTTCGGTTATTCCCTCGCCCAGGTCCGGGAGCCTGAATTCGTATAGCATTATAAACCCCTCTTCTATCTTAATGGCTTATAGCTTATTGCGGTTGTCCGATGCGAAAGGTGCCGATGATCGCCCTGACTGTCTCAAGTTCAAGCGGGGATTCTATCGACCAGAAGGCAGGCTCGGCCATGATGAGCTTTATGGATGGGCCGTGCGATATGTCGAACGCGTATACAGGGCCTCTTGTATCCTCCTGCCTGTCTTCAACGCCGTTTTCGTCAATATGCGTGCTTATTTCCTTGAGGAAGATGACGAAGCCGGCAAGGGAGCGGTCGGTCTTGAAGTCTTCGGAGCGAATGACCTCTTCGCAGCTTACGCCTCCGTCAGGGCCGTCGGCAGTGCAGTGGCGCATGGCCTCTTCCAGCGCAAACTGCCTCGGCGATACGCTGGATCTTTCCCCGCCGTACATGCTGCTTGGATAATCCGCTGAATCAACCACACTGACGTCGAGGAGCCAGCGCGGCCGCTTGCCGTGTTTAACCCCGACCAGGACGTTTATCAGGCCGCCGTCCGGAGTGAGGAGTTCTTTTAAGACGTAGTCGTCAGGATAGTCGAAGCGCAACCCCGTTTCAGCGTTGGAGTATGTCTTGAACTTGGTGAAGGATACCGCGGCAATACTGTTGCGCGGTATAGTCAGAAGTAAAATTAAGAAGGCCGCGGCCAGCAGCGCCGGTAGCAAAGGTCTGTGAAATTTCATCCGCACCTGCCTGATAAAGTAGTATTCAGCGGCCGTCAGTAGGCCATGACCCGTTCGTAAGCCTTTCTTATCCGCTCGGTTGACGGCCTGAATTCGTCTTCG
>JACRNO010000048.1 GCA_016234855.1 Deltaproteobacteria bacterium
GCGGTAAGATCAAGGGCAAAACAACGAACTATCGCCCTGAATTTGGCCTCTGTGATTCTTGAACGTTTGTAATACCTGTTTTTCCTTTGCATATCGGAAGCTTACCACATTTCTTAATATGGTTTGCTTCCTAAGACCCTTATTTAAGGGGCGGGGGCCCCGTTGCGCGCGCAGCGCAATGCAACGGGGAGTGGGAAGGGGTTAGTCTTCGGGCATTACTAATCGTTCCCACGCTCCAGCGTGGGAACGCATCCCAGGACGCTCTGCGTCCCGTTTAAACAGCCACCCCTCGTTCCCAAGCTCTGCTTGGTAACGCAATTATCAGGAAGCTGAGCTTCCCACGCAAATCCGTTCCCAAGCAGAGCTTGGGAACGAGAGGATAACTCCCCGCGACCCACGCCGCTTGGCGTGGGTACCCCGCCTCTTTAAAAAGAGGGGTTTTTTAAACAACAACAGTCAATCACGGCCAAACGCACCCGCGTCACAACCCGCCCGCTCGGCCCCCATCCATCGCGGCAATTGCCTTCACAGGCGCGGGTGCAACAGGCAACCTCACCTCTGTAATAGCCCTGACCTGCCCAAGGAGCGGCCACAGCCCTGCCTTGTCTTCCCTGTAACCGAGTCCGCTCACAACGACCCTGTCAACCACGCGTTTTTTTCCGTCCCGCGTATAGCCGTGCGCCTGATGTATGACGTACGGCACGGCCTTTGCCGCTGTTGCGCGCATGCCTTTGGCGCGTCCGGACGGGCCTTGTCCGAGATAGAGCATAATATGGCCGGAGGTTACAAGGAAGGTGATGCCGGGCCTTGCGCCTGTCTTTACCCCGATATTTGCCACGGCCTCCGTCCCGGTTTTTGCCTCGGTTTCAGCCACTGCCTTTACCCCGGCCTTTGTCTCTGCCCCGGTCTCTGACAGCAGGGCGTTGAGCGCATCCGGCGTAATTGCCGCGCCGTCCTCCGGGCTTACGACCCCGGCCAGCGCCTGCTGCTGCGAATTCCTTGGCAGACGCACGCCCACGGTGGCGAACGCGTCCATCAAAAACTCCGAACAATCGCGCTTGCCATTACGGCCACCCCAGCCGTACCTCTCGCCAAGCATCTTAAAGGCCTGTTTGATTATCGTCCTTGGAGTATATGGCAGAGGCCCTTGATGAGCGTCGGCCTTCTTGTCAACATACGCGTCCATCCATTCAAGCCCGGCCTTGTCCGCGCCCCTTATAGGCAGGCGCACATGCCACGCACCGGCATCTTCCGAGACGATATCAAGGTTCGCGCCCATGGGCAAAGAGGCATAACGCTTCCTAAGCCTCTTGTCAGCGTAGACCGCAACCCTGCTGCCCGTGATAACCAGCGCAGCGCCGGACAAGGCCGCCATGTCAACGCGTTCGGCAAAGGCCACGTTGTCAAGCCGCATCCAGCCGCGCGCGAACGGGGTCTGAAAAAAACCCCACTTGTTGTCCTTGCTTGTATGGAGCAGGGCAACAGGCGCGGGCGGATAGACGCTCGAATACTGGCTGGTGTCGAACGCCCTCTCGCCCGGCGCACGCAGGATTGGCGCATCCGTTGGAAAACCCCGGATATCCGCGCGGCTGACGACCCTGCCGAAGCGCACAGAGTTGGCATCGGCAACGGCTTCAAGGTTGATGCTTGCGACAAGTCCGTCAACGAATCTCTTGTCAAGCCTTGCGCCGCGTCCGTCATAACGCTCGACAGATGTCAGGTCAGGCGCGGGGTCGTGCAGGAGCCACTCGCGCAGCTTGTCGCCTGATATAACCTCCGGCATCTCTGCAATCTCAGCCATCTGGTCGACGCGGGAGAGTATCAGCTTATTGAGCGCGACTATCTCGTCATGCGATAACACGACAGCATCCGGACCGGGAAGCCTGTCAATCCAATAGTCCGGGGTCTGCATATCAGCCGCGCCAAACGCGGCAGCGGGCAGCAAAGAGACTATGAATATGGATAGCACAACAAGATTACGCAAGACGCCACCTGACCTTGGTGCATATAACTTAAAGATACGGTCCATCGCTTAATCCCAATCCTGCCTTGCAATTAGCCTGCGTCCGGACGCAAACGAAAATCCCCCCGTTAAAAAGAAGACCAGACACACACCCTACTTGCGCCACCTTTTAAGCGTCGGCATGAATACGGCCAGCATGGGTCTGGCCTGGCCCTTGGGTATGTCCGCGCTCTTTTCCATATAGCCGACGACCTTGTCTATCATCTTTTCCATCGTGATATCCGGCTCTATAAACTTGCCTCCGCGCATGCAATGGCCGCAGTAGTCGTCGTCCCTGCCCCCGTATGCGTCGGTCCCGTGGTCGTCCGGGTCTTCGAGCGGCATGCCGCAGCTCTGGCAAAACTTCACATCCGGCATTGATGAACCCATTTCAATCGTCTCCTCTTTTTCTCTTGATATGATGATGTAAAAAAATCTTCCCTCATCGCTAAAAGGCTCGCGCCACAAGACGACTTATCATGCGTCGCTGTCACCGGTCTCCTCGTCTATCCAATCAAGGTACGGTTTGAAGCCCTCTTTAATCCCGACGGCTATTATCTCCGGGCACTCGTAGGAATGCAGGGCCTTGACCCTCTCGCACAGTCTTTCGAAGAGCGCGGAGCGCGTCTTGAATACGCACATCGCCTCGGCCTCGTCGCACAGCTTGCCCTTCCACCGATAGATGGACCGCAGCCCAGGTATGATATTGCAGCACGCGGCCAACCTCTCCTCCACGATTATCCTGCCGATAACCGCGCCGAAATCCCTGTCAGGCACCGTGACATAAACGATGATGTGTCCGTTATCCACAACCGGCCTCCGTTACATTACACGCGCGCCCTCACCCGTTCTTGTGCGCTAACGTTGTGTCTTTGGCGCCAAGAGCCTGCCCACCTCTTCGCGCATCCGCGCCCTGTGCGTGCCGCCCCAATATGTGCGTTCGCACCCCGGGCACCGTAAGAACCGCTCCTGTGTATCGCGGACATACGCCGGAACGAGCGGCGCGGCCGCGTCTTTTGAGACTTCTTCGAGCAAAAGGTTGCAGCGCAAACAGCGCGTCAGAAAGCGGGATGCGTCTATGCCGAAGGCCTCGCGCACCTGAGCGACCTGCTCGTCTATCCCGTCCGCCTCTATGAAGAGGAACCTGCCTCTGACCGCCCTGCGCTCGCAAAGGAGCCTGTCCCGCGTGAGTATGACGCGGTCTTCGGCAAGGGCGCGCCGCGCGAGCAGAGCGTCGTCGATATGCCTTTCGTATGCGCAGTCATAGCCCATCACGCGCAGCCACCTTGCGAGCCTTCCAAGCATGGCGTCGGCGAAAAAACTTTTTCCATCCGCCCCGGTCACAGCAGCCCTGCGAGGCCAATCCTTTCCCATGCCGCGGTCACGGCCCTCCACGAGCCGTCTTCCTTCCTGAATATCATCTCGAACCTGTAGGCGTCAGCCGCGTCGCGCGGCACGTCCGCAAGGCTCTTAACCGGAGCGCCCCGCGTCATCACCAGGCGCAGGTGCGCGGCCGCCTTATCGCCCGTCACCTCCACGTCCATCTCCCTGATGAAGATGCTTATGGAGCCCTCGTTCAAGAGCTGGCCGACGAGTATCCCCTTAACCGTATTCCTGTCACCGCCGTCGTCAGTGCGAAAGTCTTTGGAGATATGCTTCATGACCCCGGCAACGTCCTTGTCCTCGGCAGCCTTTGCAGCTTGAGTTATCGCATCTTTTACAAAGTCAACGTCGGTCTTCGGCTTTGAACAGGCCGCGACAATGCCCGCGCACAGGACGAGGATGATTATATATACGACCTTCTTCCCTGACATCCGACGCCCCTCAGCCGAAGAAAATTTCGGCAATCCTGTATGTCTCCGGGTCAACGGTCCTGGTCTTGCTAGTGGCGTCGGCAAGGGAGACGTCGATTATATCGTTGCCGCGCAGCGCCACCATCCTGCCGAATTTGCCGGCGTGGACAAGTTCTATCGCGGCCACCCCGTAGCGCGTGGCCAGTATCCTGTCGTATGCCGTGGGCGTGCCGCCGCGCTGTAGGTGGCCGAGCACGACGTGTCTTGATTCGATGCCCGTGCGCTCTTCTATTTCCTTCGCCAGGAACTCGCCTATGCCGCCGAGCTTGGCGTGGCCGAACGCGTCAAGCTCCTTGTCCTTGGTTATGATTCCGCTGACCTCTTTCGGGTACGCGCCTTCGGCGGCCACCACGAGGCTGAAGTTCTTGCCGTTCTGGCGCCGGGCGCTCACCACCTTGCATACCGCGTCTATGTCGAACGGCTTTTCAGGAATCAGGATTATATCCGCGCCGCCGGCGAGCCCGCCGTGCACGGCTATCCAGCCTGCGTGCCTGCCCATGACCTCGACGACCATGACGCGGTGGTGCGACTCGGTCGTTGAATGGAGCCTGTCGAGCGCCCAGGTGACTATGCTTACCGCGGTGTCGAAACCAAAGGTCGCGTCCGTGCCCGACAGGTCGTTGTCTATCGTTTTGGGCACGCCTATCATCTTGAGCCCTTTCGCCGAGAGCTTTGTCGCCACGCCGAGCGTATCGTCGCCGCCGATGGCTATCACCACGTCGAGTCCGAGCGCCTTTATATTATTTATTACGGCGCCAGTGTCCTTCTCAGACTTCATCGGATTGGTCCTCGACGTGCCGAGTATGGTGCCGCCCGTCGGCAGGATCCCCGAGACGGCATCCAGCGTGAGCTTCATCGTCATCGGCTCGACAAGCCCCTTCCAGCCGTCGCGTATGCCCGTAAAATCGTAGCCGAACTGATGCCCCCTCTTGACGATTGCCCTGATGACCGCATTAAGCCCCGGACAGTCTCCGCCTCCGGTAAGTATCCCTATATTCATGACAATGCCTCCTTTAATAGGTTATCAGTGGACGGTTATCTGTTATCAGTTATCGGCTGACGTGGCGGCAGGAGTTTCCTCCTGCCGCCCACTAACCTGCGAAACTGGCGCCGTCAGGAGGAAACTCCTGACGGCACACAAATATTTTTACTGATTACTGATAACCGTCCACCGATAACCGTTCAAGCGCGCGGCAGCCGCACCGTGAATACAGTCCCCTTGCCGGCCGGGCTTGCGGCCTCTATGGCGCCGCCGTGCGCCGAGGTAATCTCCTTGCAGATGGACAGGCCCAGCCCGGCGCCGCCGAGGCCGCTCGTTCGCGCCTTGTCCACCCGGTAGAACCTGTCGAATATATACGGCAGGTCTTCGGCTGATATGCCGATGCCGGAGTCACTTATTTTCAAGACCGCCTGGGCGCCCTCCTCATCAAGGGAGACCTCGACGCGCCCTCCGGCCGGGGTGTATTTTATCGCGTTGTCTATGAGATTATACACCAACTGGCCGAGCCGCACAGAGTCGCCATAAACGGTAACGGGCGTATTTTTCAGGATGACCAGTTCCACGCGGCTTTCCATGGCAAAGCGCCTGAAGTGCTCGAACCGCTCGGCAACGACCCTGTCAAGACCGACCATCTCTTTGGAAGCGGCCTTGCCCTCGACGTCCATCCTGGCGAGGTCGAGGAGGTTCCTCACTATATAGCTCATCCTGTCTATCTCTTCAAGGCTTGAGGCGACGACCCCGGCCATGTACTGCGCGTCGTCTTTGGAGCGCAGCGCCATCTCCATCTCGCCCTTTAATATCGTAAGCGGGGTCTTGAGCTCGTGAGAGGCGTCTGCGGTAAACTGTTTTATCTGCATGAACGAGCCCTCCAGCCGCGCTATCATCTCGTTTATCGTGGCGGCGAGCCTGCCTATCTCGTCGTTCGGCACGGCGACGTTAAGCCGCTCGTTGAGGTTCTCGGCGGTAATCCTGCGGGCGAGCACGGTAAGGTCGCTGACCGGCTTCAACGCCTTTCTGGCGAGGAACCATCCCAGCGCGGAGGCTATGACGACGGAGGCGGCTATGCCCAGGACGAAGATATACGCGAAGGAATGGAAGATATCGTCCAGAGCCTCGAGCGAGGTGCCCACCTGAACGATGGCCACAAGCCCCTGCTCCTTGAAGACTATCGGACGGGTCAACACCCGCACCGGATAGCGGAAGACCCCCCGTACGTTATCGAAGCTCGTCTCCCCGGCCAGCGCAAGTTTGTATGCCTTGACCGTAAGCGGCAGGGTGCGGTCTTCGAGCGTGGACGACTTTGCGATGACGACGCCGTGCGGGTCGAAGACCTGGATGTAGTTGCCCTCCGTCCTCACGCCGAAGAACCTGCCGAGGATGATATCGAAGTCCTTAGGGAGCAGCAGTTCGCCCGACGGCCTGATGACGGTATGCACCATCATATTGGCCACCGAGGTCACCTGCTCGTCTATGCGGTCGATGAATATCCTGAAGAGCGAGTACGAGAAGGCCGTGCCGAGGGCCAGAAGGCTGACGGTCAGCAGGGTCCCGTACCAGAAGGTAAGCCGAGTGCGGATGGAAAATGCCATAGTGGTGGTTTGTCTTGTGAAACGTAAGATGCCGGATGAGGAATGCAGGGCTGAAGCCCTGCGCTACAAGACCCTGCCGCGCCGTAGACCCGTTGGTCCGCGCCACTGGCGCGAACGCCCCTACTCTCCTATCTCCTTCAGCCTCGCCAGCGATTTTATGATTATCTCCTTCCTCTTTATCTCGATGATGCCATCCTCTTTAAAAGACTTCAAGAGCCTGATGGAGGTCTCCTGCGTGATGCCGAGGAGTTCGGCTATCTCCAGGCGCGAAAGGGTGAGGTTGAGTTTGGCGTTATCGCCGGACTTCACGCCGTACTCGCTTGCGAGCGTGTAGAGGAGGTGCGCGAGTTTTTCGCGGGCGTTAAGAAGGCCCAGGTTGCCTATGCGCTCGTACGCCTGATTAAGCTCCGACCCGAGCGCGATGATGAGTCTTCTCGCTATCTGCGGCTCCTTCTCGACTATCCTGAAGAAGGCCGCCTTGGAGACGTAACACAGCTCGCACTCGTCCATGGCGACCGCCGAGTTCCTGTAGTGTTTGGCGTCGTAGAAGACCTCGAAGCCCAGCAGGTCGCCGGGGTTGAGTATCTTTATTATCTGCTCCTTGCCCGCGCTCGACGCCCTGACGACCTTGACCCTGCCCGCGCGGATGATATAAAGACCGGCGCACTCATCCCCCTGCATGAGGATTATCTCGCGCTTCTTGTGCTGGGAGATGACGACGACGTCCTTGAATGCGTCAATCTGACTGTCGGTAAGCCCGGTGAAGAGCGCGTTCTCTTTTATATGACACTGGCACAGGGCGCATATCGAGTCCTTGTGCTTTTTGTCCATTGTATGCGGCATTGTCAAAACCTCTGTCTCAGACGTATATTGCACGGATATTATAATCCAGCAACGGGTTAAAGACAACGGGATAAAAGATGGGGAGTGGAAAGTGGGAGGTAGGATGCGGGGAGCGCTGAAGATATGGTGATGAGGATGAATTTTCCGTGTGGTCAGGAGTTTCCTCCTGACCACGGAGCCCGGCGGACGGCAGGAGGAAAGTCCTGCCGTCACATCAATGCAAGAGAGACTTTACCATATAATACCACATACCACCCACTACACCCCACTTCCTACCTCCTACTCCCCACCCACCAGCCTGCTAATGCCCTGAAGCAAGCCTGTCTCCCAGCTCGTAGAACGGCAGACCGGGCCGGTAAGGGACCAGGGCGATACTGACGCCGCCTTTGCCCTTCATCTTTCTTATAAGCCGAACCACGTCGTCCGGCGGCAGCGGCTCGCCCGTCTTCCAGTCGATAGTCTGGAGTTTTATCAGCACCTTGCCCGGGTCCGCGGTCATAACGGATGCGTCAACGGCCATCTTCTCTATCATCGCCCTGACAGCGGACGGGCCGGTCCCGAGTTCGTCGTCCATCTGCTTGTGATACGCCATCACCGAGTAGTAATCAAACCCCTTGTCAACGGCCGCTGAAAAGCTCTGCGAGAGCCAGGCAAGGGCGTAGGCCGGGTTCGTAAGCGACTCGTACATGAGGTTTATGGCGAAACGCGCCCCGGGCCTCTTGAGCCTGACGGTCTGCCTGAGGCGCCCGGCGACATACAGGAGACGCCTGTTCTTGAACGCGGCCCACTCCCAGAAGAGCGGGGTATAGCGCACCTGCGCGTCGTCGCCGTCCTGGATATAGAGCGCGTCCGGGTCAATGGTCTTTCCGGTCTCTTTCCTGAATAGCGCCGCCATCTGAGCGCCAAACCCCTCGTTATGCCGCAAGACAAGGTCGTCCTGAAATAAGACCCCGTCAACGGGATAGGCGGCAAGGTCCGAGTATATGGCCTCCAGCCGGGCTACGGCCCTGTCGTTGAAGAGGTCGAGTCCCTTGCATGGGGTCATCGCGCCTGAGGTCATGTCATAGGCCCTGCACGCGAGGGCCGCGTCGTTTTCCATGCCGTAGTCGGCGTAACGGGTGGTCATCCATGCGAAGACCTTAAGGCCGTTCCGGCGCGCGATGGGCAGGACGCGGCCCAGCACGTCGTCCACAACCGGCGCGTTCGCGCTATTGAAGTAGACGCCCGCCTGAGCGCCGCGGACGGCCGTGGGATAGAATCTGTCGTCCTTATTATGAAAGACGCGGAGGATTATCGCGTTGACGCCCGCTACCCGGAGGCTCCGCAACTCTTCCTCGACCCCGGCATAGTCGCTTGAGACGAAGTTCATCACCTGCACCGCCCGCAGCGTCCGGCCCGGCGTTATGGAATTGATATCCGGTATCACCACGACCGGCAGGTCTGCCAACGTGGCGCGGCCGGCCGCTTCATTGAGCCTTTGACCTGCCGTCGCCGCAAAGGCCGAGTCCGGGAAGTTCGCCAGGAAAAGGCCGAATTCAGCCTTCGCCTCCTTGAACATCCCGGCGTCGAGATAGGCCGAGGCCATGCGGAACTGTATCTCATCGATAATGGGGCTGCCGGGATATCGCTCGATAAACCTGCCGTACTCCCTTGCCGCCTGCGCATGGTTGCCGGTATCCGAGAGGTAACGGGCGTAGCTGAACTGCGCCTCGGCATCCGCGCCTGAGGCGGGCGCGGCCCTGACCGTCCATGCCGGAAGAAAGACAAAGGCCGCCGCCACAAGGGCGAATAACAAGGCCAGTGATGCTCTTCTTATCATTTTTGGATTACCCATGCCAGACCGCCGTAATACCGGTTAAAAGAGCTTCTCCATCGCCTCTGCCACGGTAAAGACCCCCTCAAGCGCCATGCCCTTGAACGGTTTCATCTTCTTCACGTTGTCCCGCGGGAGGATGCAGCGCGTGAACCCGAGCTTGGCCGCCTCCCTGCACCTCGGCTCGGCCTGGTTCACCGCCCTCACCTCGCCCGCGAGTCCGACCTCGCCGAAGACGACGGTCTTCTGATCGACCGGCTTATCCAAGAAGTTCGAGGCAAGAGACGCCGTGATGCCCAGGTCTATGGCTGGCTCGTCAAGCCTTATGCCGCCCGCGACCTTTATGAATATGTCGTGATTCGTAAGCCTTATACCGGCCTTTTTTTCGAGCACGGCGGCCAGAAGCATGACCTTGTTATAATCGACGCCCACGACAGTCCTTCTGGGCATGCCGAATATCGTCGGACAGACAAGCGACTGTATCTCGACGAGCACGGTGCGCGTGCCTTCGAGGCTTGAGGTCACGGCCGAACCCGAGGCCCCGGCCGGCCGCTCGGCAAGGAACATCTCCGATGGGTTGGAGACCTCGACCAGCCCGGCTTCGCGCATCTCGAAGACGCCTATCTCCATGACCGAGCCGTAACGGTTCTTCACCGCGCGCAGTATGCGGAAGGGATGGCCTCTTTCACCCTCGAAGTAAAGGACGGTGTCGACCATGTGCTCGAGGACCTTCGGCCCGGCCAGCGCCCCCTCTTTTGTCACGTGCCCGACGAGAAAGAGCGTGGCGTCCATTGACTTGGCGTACGCGATGAGCCTGTGGCTGCACTCCCTGACCTGGCTTACACTGCCGGGAGAGGAATCGAGTTCGCTCGCATGGACGGTCTGGATGGAGTCTATGACTATGACGCCGGGCCTGCGCTCCGGGAGTGCGTCGAGTATGGCCTCAAGAGAGGTCTCGGCATAGACCTCAAGGCGGCTGGGCAGGACGCCGAGCCGCTCGGCCCGCATCCTTATCTGGCGCAGCGATTCTTCGCCCGAGACATACAGGACGCTTCGCCCGGCTGAGGCGAACCTGCCCATGGCCTGAAGGAGCAGGGTCGATTTTCCTATACCCGGGTCTCCGCCGATAAGCACGGCCGAGCCAGGCACCATGCCCCCGCCGAGGACGCGGTCGAGTTCCGGCATCTGGGTCGACAGCCGCGGCTCCTCGGCGAGCGTTATCCCGGTTATGGCCTGCGGCCGTGACACGGCCCCGGCTGCGGCGAGCGTGCCCTTTTTCTCAGGCCTGATGCGTTCTTCGAGAAAGGTGTTCCAGCCGCCGCAGTCCGGGCACTTGCCGAGCCATTTCGGGGCGTTTGAGCCGCACGACTGGCAGATATATACGGATTTTGTCCTGGTCATAAGCCTAAGCGCGTTAAAGGCAGCCCTGTAGCCCTCATCCCATTGCGAATGAGGGAGTTTATGCCTTGAGCCGCGAAGCTTTCGAGCCGCGGGAGACGACAAGGACGGCAAGGCACAGGAGGCCGCGAATGCCGCTTCGTCTCCCGGATGGAATAACGCCTGTTTGCAATTGACAAACGGGCCAATTTTGTTATGATAAATTCACATTCTTTGCAATACGTTCATAAAGGCTTGCAGACCGTTGCCCAAACGCAGGCGCATCATAAGGGATTGTCAGCGGCATACCTGTTTAAAAACCGATATTTTGCATGATACGAGGATAGATGCCACAGGATCCGGCCCATTACTCTAACATACTAATGGAACTGCTCAAGGCTGTCAAGATGCATAATTTCTATCCTGACGGCCATCCGAACCTCGATTTGGCCCTTGAGAAGTGCTATTCTCTCATACAAAAGACGGTCGTCGAAGAAGGCGAGTTGAAATGGAAGGTTGACCAGAAGGGCTTCTATTCCGGCACCACCCTCCTTGCCGCCGGCAACACGGACGTCCTGACCCTTGCCAAAAAGATGTTCTTCAAACGCATCAACGAGCTGACCTTTACCCAGAGGGTCGCCCTCGGGGACATGAAGATACTCCTCACCGTGCTCAAGCTCGAGGCCGACGACCTAACTCAAAAGGGCGGGGCAGAGGGCGTCTTTGCAACCGGGGGCGTGCAAGGCATACTCATCAACTCCCTCAGTTACGAAGACCTCGGCAAATTAAAGAACGAGCTGGAAGAAAAGCGCGAAAAGGAAGAACTGGCCAGGGAAGAGGCCGAAAAAAAAGAGGAAGAAGAGGGCGAGACCACCGAGGAAGAACAAAAAGAGCCGCCCCCTCCTGAGGCGCCGAAACCCGAAGACGTAAACCTCCCCACCCTTATCGAGCGCATAAGGGAAGAGCAGGATGCCATCCGATACAGGGACCTGTGCGCGCGCATCAAGGAGAAATGCTCGCAGCTGCTTGCGGTCAAGAAGTTCGACGACGTCTCCTTCGCGCTCTTTGTATTCGGCGTCCATGCGGGCGAGGCCTGGCACAAGCCCGATGAGATACGGCAGATGGCCGCCCAGACCCTGAAGGAATGCCTCAACGACGATATCCTCCGCTATCTCATAGGCAGGATCGGCGCAAAAGAAGAGCCTATGCGCCAGGATATACAGCGCATCCTGCTCCACGGCGGCACGGCCGCGGTGGAACTGCTCCTCGACGCGGTAATCTCGTCGCCGGAGGCCGTGGCAAGACGGAATTACTACAACACCATCATACTCTACGGCCCGTCCATTCGCCCCAACGTCGAGGCCAGGCTGCCTGGAGCCCAATGGTTCGTCATACGGCAGATGGTCTCCATACTGGGAGACCTCGGGGATACGGCCGCGATAGAAGCGCTTGAAGGCGCATATAAGCACACGGATACGCGCGTAAAGAAAGAGGTCTTAAAGAGTCTCGTAAAACTGCCCTCCCCGCGCTCCATTGCCGCGCTCATAAAGGGCCTTGACGAGACCGAAGAATCGCTCGTCAGCCAGGCGGTCATATCGCTTGGCATGCTCAAGGACACGTCCTCAATCGACCTCCTTGCGAAGCTCGCCCAGAAGAGGGACGCCTTCTCCGAGCCGAAGGATTACATAAAAGAGGCCATCAAGGCGCTCGGCAACATAGGAGACGCCAGGTGCGTGCCTCATTTACGTGATATACTTTTAAGGACGGTCTGGCTCGGCAGGCGGGCCAACGAGGAATCCAGGGTGCTGGCGGCAAACTCCCTCGGCCAGATATGCAATGCCGAGGCATACGCCGCAATCGAACAGGCCATCAAGGGCTCGACCGGAGAGCTCTACAACGCATGCAAGAGGATACTCGACGGCAGGGACAAATCAAAGATAACGCCGGATGGCCGCGCCGTATGACGGTTGCCGGCGGGCGGGTATCAGTTATCGGTTAGCGGTTAAGGAAACTCTGATTAATTCAACCAGATTGTCATTTCGAGCCCTTCGCTATGTCATTCTGAGCGAAGCGAAGAATCTTGGTTTTTCGCTCAGGGCAGGCTCCGCGAGAAATCTTGTTTCACAGGCAATTCAACAAGTTACAAGATGTAAATTATCCGCAAAAACGGCGGATAATTTATAAGTAATGAAGAAACCATTTATACTCGCTTGTTTTAACCCGCAAAAAGACGCGGGCTTAAACAAGCTGTGCTTAACCTCGTCGCTTGTGCGCTAACGACAAATAACAGAATTAATCAGGGCTTCCTTAAAATCTTCCATGCCGCGAATAACGGATAACCGCGCACAGATAACAAAAAGAGGTGAGAGGACAGATGCCCGACAGAGATTCGATACTAAAGACGATAAACGCGGCGCTCAAGAGCAGAAAGCTCTACCCGCCGGGGCATCCGGCCATTATCACGCCCGCAAAAAAGACCGTTGAACTCCTCCTTGACGCGTTCAAGGAGAAACCGACCCTGACGTTCGGCATCGTCAACGAGGCCCTTATCTTCGAGAGCAACCCGGTTTCCGACGCCGACAAGCTCTACCCCGAACTCCTTGGTTACATGTCGGTCAAAGGCGTCGATACCGTCATCTTCGAACGCGGTATGGGAGACAAGGAGTTCACGGGCCTCATCGACGTGCTCACGTCCAACGTCACCCTCAAGGCCTCAGACCTTCAAAAAGACATGCACCAGCGCGGGATTACCCACATCACGCTCAAATCCATCCCGATGGGCAAGAAGTCGATACTCGAGGTCTACAACGGCGCCGTCGACACCGTCAAGAACGTCATGAACGACGTCCGGCTCGGGAAGATTCCCGCCAGCGAGCCGGTCAACCACGTCATCGACGAACTGAGCGAGTCCGTTCTCACCGATCAGAACGCCATCATCGGCCTTACGATGATAAAGAACTACGACAACTACCTCTTCAACCATTCGGTCAACGTCTCCATCATCGCCATTTCGCTGGCCAAGGCGATGAACCTTGAAAGCGACGAACTCCACGCCGTGGGCATAGGCGCGCTCCTGCACGACATCGGCAAGACCGGGGTCGCGGAAAATATCATCAGAAAACCGGGCGGACTGTCGTCCGAGGAATGGGAAAAGATAAAAGAGCATCCGCTCCTCGGCTCGAACATCATCAAGCGGATGGAAGGGCTGCACGAAATCGTCGGCAAGCTCATCTACGAACATCACATACGCTACGACCACTCCGGGTATCCGCAATCCACTATCAAGCTCCACCCGCTGACGCAGATAATCACCATCTCGGACGCCTATGACGCGCTCACCACGCTGCGCGTCTACCAGCAGCCGCACACGCCGGTCGAGGCCGTCAAGGTCATGCAGAACTTCTCCGGCAGGCACTTCAACCCTGACATCCTCAACGTCTTCGTCTCCATGATAGGCGCATTCCCGGTCGGCACGCTCGTGCGCCTCTCGACGAACGAGGTCGGCGTGGTAACGGCCGTCAACAAGGACGCGCAGGACAGGCCGACCCTCAAGGCCGTATACGGACCTGACGGCACGGCTCTGCCGGACCCTGTTGAGGTCGACCTGGTCAAGACCACCGGCAAGTCCATCATATCAACGGTAAACCCGGCCACCCTCGACTTTGACATCGCCGCCTTCTTCGAACACGAGGCGGCGTTACAGGCAGAGCTGTAACGGGCCCGCCGGGCCCAACGGGGCGGCTCACTGTCAATGCCGGCGCCCTGAGCTGACCTGGTCCGGCCTTCGCGTCTTTACTTCTTGTGCGCTAACGTTATGTCTTTAGCGCCTTTGGCGCCCGCCCCTTCAACAGACGTATGTCGTCTATCCAGACCGTCCCCTTGCCGTCAATCACGAGATTGAGTTTTACGTTGTCGGGATTTTCCCCCGGCCGGAGCAGGAACGGCGTCGACTGCGCGGTCCACCCGGCGCTGCCGGTCATCGCGGTATCGAGCCCGCGCGAGAAGTACTCGCCCTTCGCGCCGAACGAAGACCACATCTCAAGGTACGCCTTGCCTTCGACCCCTTCGGTGCGCACCATCGCCTGATAGACAAGCACGGCGTCTTCCACATCGATATCTCCCGTCTCAAAGAGCGGCACGCTTACAGGGCCTTCCGCCGTAATCCTGACGGAACCCTTGCCGTCGCTCGTAACGGCGCTGTCGAACGTGGCTCCGGGCGCCGTCACCCCTTCGATGCCGTCGAGCGGATAGCGGCGCAACTCAACGGTCTCAGACCCCCTCGGCCCGCATCCCGCCGCGCTTGTTGCGAACGCCGCAACCAGGGCCAGCATCTTGATTCCCGATACGCGTTTCATGCAGATACCTCCGTTTGTTACATATATACCTTAAAAAGACGACGCGGCGCGCGAAACGGTTTTTAGTTGCCGCGCTCGGCCATGGCAAGGGGCTTTACGAGTTCACGAAGAGCCGAGCCAGCCAGAATCCTTGGAAGGAGACCCAGGCTGATACCGAAAGAGAGCTTTGAGACAAAACTCGGCGCAAGCGGGACATAAGCGGCGAAGGCCGGATTGATGCGGGGCAGAAGGATAAGGAAGTTGAACGCCCAGATGCCGGCAAGCGTCAATGCGCCGGTTACAACCACAAACGGATAAGAGACAACAACGCGGTCTTTATGGCTCAGATATTGGAAGATGGCGAACCCCGCGCCTATTGCGACGCTGAGCGCAAGATGTATCACAAGGCCGTCAAACGCGCCGAGAGCGCCGAACGCAAAGGACGCGGGCGCAAAGGTGGCGGTGATAAGACTCAATATAGTTATGCCTGACAGAGCGCTCACCCCGCAATAGATCCCCATGACCAGAACCTCGGCCAGCCCTCCGGCAAACCCCGCGATACAACCCGCCTTCACCCAAGCGCCCAAAGGCAGCTTCCCGTCAAACCCGTTTTCCTGAATCTTCGCCATAGACACCCCCTATCGATGTTTTCACATTATTCTGACCAGCCCAAGACTTATAACGAAGGGGTTGCGGTTTCATCCGGCATCCGCACGGCCCAATGCCGCGTTTGCAGAAGCGCGCTAAAGACGCAGGCGTTGCAGGCGGAAAGATAACCCGTAAGCAGGCGGCATCCGGCCCGCGCGCAGCCGATACCCCTGTAGATACCGCGCGCCATTACTTCCTTATGTATGCCGCCGCGCTTATCTCGTCAAGCTCTTTCTGCTCCGCGGCCTCAGATTCTTTTATATGCCTCAGTAACCCTTGCTCGCGCGCCTTGTCAAGGACCTTTCTATCCCTTGATACGCCTGAGAGCTCGTCCCTCTTGACGCCGTACTCCCGCCTGAAGGCATCGATAACCCTGCCCTGATTCTCTATGTGGCGTTTGAGCCCCTCGACATAATCGGCATAGAGCCTGAGCCCCTTGATATCAGAGGCGGCGCGCGCCCTGTCCGCGTCCTTTGCGGCCTTAAGGTATATCTCCCTGAGCAGGGCGAGCTTCAATTCTTCTTCTTCGAGCCGTTCCACAACCGTAGCGAGCTCGCGCAGCGTCATACCTTCAAGTCTGCGCCTGTACTCATGCAGGGCCTCAAGTTTAAAGGCAAACTTCTTCATGGCCATACCCGTAATACAAAGGTTTACATGGAAAAAACGCCGGTTAGATAATAGATTTTAGCTTAATTTGCGGATATCCGCAAGCCTGCAGTCGAGCGCATGGCTCACTGTTGAGACAACGGCAGGCGGCATTGTGCGGGTTATGCGGTTTAGACGGGAAGGCTGAAAAGCCCCTGAACAGAGTCCTCGAAAGCGACGGTCTCGCGCATCTCCTGGCGAAGATACGGGCCTATCCTTTCCACGGCCTTTATGGCATGGTCAACTACCGGGTCAGAGCCTGACTTATAGGCCCCGATGGAGATAAGGTCATAGGCCCTGGCATAGACCGCAAGGGCGGCCCTTACGCGCCCGGCCTGGTTCATCTGCGCAGGGGTCACGACGTCGGCCATGACGCGGCTTATGGAGGCAGGTATGTCTATGGCCGGATAGTGACCGCGTCCGGCCAGGTCGCGGCTAAGGATTATATGACCGTCAAGAAGGGCGCGACAGGCGTCGGCAACAGGGTCCGCAAGGTCGTTACCCTCTGTCAGTATCGTATAGAACGCGGTTATGGTGCCTTTGCCGTGGGTGCGCCCCGCGCGCTCGATAAGCCTCGGCAGGAGGGCGAAGACCGAGGGCGGATAGCCCTTTGTGGCCGGCGGCTCTCCGGCGGCAAGCCCCACCTCGCGCTGGGCAGCGGCGAAACGGGATATCGAGTCCATCATAAAGAGCACGTCCGCGCCCTGGTCGCGCCAATACTCGGCGATGGCAGCGGCGGTAAGCGCGGCCTTAATCCGCGCAAGCGGCGCGGCATCGGACGTGGCCACGACCAGCGCCGACCTTTTGAGCCCTTCAGGCCCGAGGTCTTTTTCTATGAACTCCTTCACCTCCCTGCCCCGCTCACCCACGAGCGCTATCACGTTTACCGTGGCCTCGGCGCCCCGGCCCATCATGCCGAGGAGCACGCTCTTACCCACGCCGCTGCCCGCGAAGATGCCGATCCTTTGCCCCTTGCCTATGGTTATAAGCCCGTCTATGGCCTTTACGCCGACGCTGCACGGCTCGTCTATGCGCCGCCGCTCAAGCGGGTTTTGCATGGCGCCGTAGAGGGGATAACGCGCTTCGGCATTGACCGGGCCGAGACCGTCGATGGGATTGCCCAATCCGTCGATGACGCGGCCTAATACGCCTTTACCAACGGCGACCGAGGCATACTCGGCCAGACGGACTATCCTGCTGCCCGGCCCTATCCCTCTCAGGTCACCGAGCGGCATCAAGACGACCTTGTCGTCGGAGAAGCCTACCACCTCGCATTGAATGGCCCCGCGCCCGGACATCGGCCCGGACATAGGATAGACGCTGCAGAACTCGCCGACCGAGGCCCCGGGGCTGTATCCCTCCATCACGAGCCCTACGACCTTCGTCACCCTGCCGTTGAGCCTGACCCGGTCCATCCCTTCGACCAGAGCGCATTTGCGGCCAAGGGCCTCGCGCACGTCATTTGCGTTCATCTTTGAGCCTCTCTTCGATGGCGCGCAGGCAGCCGTCTATCGTCGCCTCCGCCTCCTGAAAGTTCGTCTCCACGATGCATCCGCCCCTTGAGACCGACTCGTCCGAACGCAGCCTCACGCTCTTTGCCGCGCCCTGGTCCAATATCTCGGCCCTGTACTGCCTTATCGTCTCCATGTCCTTGGGGTTTATCCTTATGATTATCTCGCGCTCGCCGGTCAGGGCGTCTATCGCGTCCCTGGCAAATCCCCTTACGACCTCTCCTGATATCTCTATCTCGCGGCCGATGACCTTGCGTGCTATGGCCAGCGCAAGGGTCGTAAGCTCCTTTTCAGCCGACCTGTACATCTCGTTCCTGAACCTGCCTATCTCGGCCAGGAGCCTTGCAAGCGCCTGCGTCGTGACGGTCGCCTTCTGAGCGCCAATGGCAAAGCCAGCCCTCTCCCCGGCCTTGAAACCGAGTTCATACGCGTCGCGCTCTATTGCTCCGGCGTCCCCGACCACCCCGCCGCCCTTGCCGGCCCCGCCATTCGTTGACCTGTCTTCAGCGTGCGGACTCCCCTCTTTAAAGGCCTCCACCTTGAGAGGTTCGGCGCACTCGTCACCCTCGCCGTCTCTGATAATCTTCGTCGTCAAGACGTCCTCCTCTGATATCTGCATTGACCCGGCCCCTGCACCTTGCCGGGCATCGGCTCTTAGCCGGTAATGACGGGCTATCCGCCCTTTTCTGTCTTATTTATAAGGGCGGCGATATCGCAAAGCGCCGCGGTTGACGGGTTTGATATATTGGCAACGCGGCTGCGTATATCCTGACGCAGGCCCGGGTCCAGAGCCTCGAGCACGATTGATGCGCGGGGAGCGTCAAGCTGCGAGATGACGACGGCAATCGCCTGCGGATGCTCGCCCTTAAGCGCCTCTACAAGGGTATCTATCGGCGCGCGGGTTATGACGTCTATGGCCTCAAGCCTGTCCATCACACCCCCGGCCCCGGCTGCGCCAACGGCCCTGGTCAGCACCCCTCGCGCAAACTCTACACCGCCGCCCCCTTCACCCAACCTGCCAACGGCCGCCACGAACTCACCGGCCAGGCGGGCTGCCACGTCAGAAGGCACGGTCTGTGTCCTGACAAGGGCCGCACCCACAAGCCCCATCTCGTCCGGGGCAAGGTGGCGCACAACCTGCGCGGCGAGGTCTTCCCCCAATATGGCCAGGATGACCGCGGCCTTACGCGCCCCGCTTATATTATTAGACTCAAGAGACATACACTCCGCCGGATAAGAGATATTTAAAGACTGATACGGGCATAAGAAGGCTACGTATGCTCCAGCCCGTTATGGTCACCCCTGACTGACCCACTCTTTAAGCACCAGGGCCGCTGAGCGCGGGTCTTTCCTTACAAGGGCGCGCAACTCCGTCAACTCGCGTCCCTCAAGGCCTGCGACCGGGGCCTTTTGGGAGATGAGCCTTTCAAGCGCCGCCTCCACCTCTCGCATCGCGGCCTTGCGCCGTGTTATCAGCAATCGAATGATTATAATGGCTGCCGCAATGACAAGCACCAACGCCGCGATAACATAGCCGGTATACGGACCATAGTGTACGTCGGGCCGGTTCGGAACGGCCTTGACAGGCGGTGTCAGCGGCGCAGCCTCAACCCGCGTATTCGCGCGCCCAGCCCCGGCAACCGGCATATCAGCAGCCTTGAGACGGTCTTGCGTGCCGCCGTCCTTGCGCATCCTGTCAATGCCGCCCAACGCCAACGCGCCGGAGCCACCGGCAAGGAGCCTGCCTGCCGTATCCACGACCGTGACGTTGCCGGGCTTCAGCTCGGGCGCGCCCGCGGCTACGATTTGGGCTACGCTATCGGCCTGCGCCCGCGTAAAGACGACGCCCGGCTTCAACCTTATGATAACGGCGGCCGAGGCCGCCTTTGTGCCCGGCTCTCTCGCGCCGAATATCCCTCTGTCCGGCAGAACGAGGTGCACGCGCGCCTCGACGACGCCTTCAATCTCTCCGATACTCCTCGCAAGCTCTCCTGAGAGCGCCCTTGAATAGTTTATCCTCTGCGTAAACTCCGGCACGAAGAAACCCGGTCTGTCGAATATCTCGAACCCCGCGGACGGCGCCCGGGTAATCCCCGTGGATTCGATATCGCGCGTTGCGGCGTCGCGCTCGGTATCCGGCACGCTGACCACGCCCCCCTCGACCCTGTACAACACGCCCCTGGCCTTAAGCCTTTGAACGACGGCCTGAACTTCGCCGTCACCATCGCCGTGGCCGTTATAAACGGCAACATACTCAACGCCGGAATAGCGCACGGCCATGACAACGATTGCCGCGGCAATAACGGCAACCCCTGCTATAAAGCCGGTCAGTTGCCCCTTGTTGAGCCCTTTTAAAAAATCGAAAAGCTTTGACACGAATAGAACCCCCGAATACTGAACCGCCCGGCTGCAAACAGAACCTTAGACATGATTGGAGGCAGACCTGAAGGTCTGCGCTACATAGAGTTTACCAAACGTAGCTCAGGGCTTTAGCCCTGACTTAAAGACACAGGTCTTAAGGCCTGCGCTACAAGTCTGCGCTGCATACACTTAAGTACGCAACAAGCGTGCCAATATATCATTGTAGCCGCACTGCGGCGCAGGAAAAGGATTGCAAGAAAAGACTTTGTAATTCAATGGGTTGGAAATTATGGAGGGGGCTTGATTGCTTTAACGGACTGCTACAACTGACCTACAGTGTTAGGATTAAAACACTCGCGTCAAAACTATGACCTGACGGTCTCTTCGTGCTCTTCGTTAGGCCCGAGGAGTCCCTTTCTCTTCATCTTCTCTATGAGCGTCGTCCGGTTGATGCCCAGATACTCGGCGGCCTTCTTCTTGACCCCTTTGACCTTTGCCATTGCATCGAGTATTAGGTCCCGCTCATAGTTATCGACCGCGGCGTTAAAGTCTATGCCTTCGGGCATCGTGGCGATATACTCCTCGCTCCTGTGCTGCTCGCGCGCCCTCTTGCGAATCCTGTCGGGCAGGTCTTTCGGCGTAATCAAGGTATCCGGCTCCTTGAGCACCACAAGCCTCTCGACGAGGTTTTCCAACTCCCTTACGTTACCCGGCCAATCATAGGCCTCGAGCAGGCGCACCGCCTCGGGCGAGAGGCCCCTCAGCGACTTCTTCTTGCGACCGGCGACCTTGTCCATAAAGTGCCTGAGCAGGACCTGTATGTCCTCGCGCCGCTCGCGAAGCGACGGCAGACGCAGCGGGATGACGTTAAGGCGGTAGTAGAGGTCTCCGCGAAAACGCTTCTCGTCCACCGCCCGCTCCAGGTCCTGATTGGTGGCGGCTATAATCCTGACGTCCACCTTTATGGAGCGCCTGCCGCCGACCCTTTCGAACTCCTTTTCCTGCAAGACGCGCAGTATCTTGACCTGCAGGGCCGGGCTCATGTCGCCTATCTCGTCGAGAAAGACCGTGCCCTCGTTGGCGGCCTCGAACCTGCCGATCTTCGTCGCGCCGGCGCCTGTGAACGCGCCCTTTTCGTAGCCGAATAGCTCGCTCTCAAGGAGGTCTTCGGGTATGGCGGCGCAGTTTATCGGCACAAACGGCCTGGCCGAACGCGCGCTGCCGTAATGGAGCGCCTTTGCGGCAAGCTCCTTGCCTGTGCCCGACTCGCCGAGCAGCAGAACCGTAGAGTCGCTGTCCGCTATCCTGGCGATAATCTCCCTTACGCGATGTATCTCCGGGCTCAAGCCGACGATGGACTCGACTCTGCGCCCCTTGCTCATCTCGGTCTTAAGGAACGCGTTCTCGGTCTTAAGCGACTGATGCTCGAACGCCTTTTCGAGCGTTATACACAGCTCTTCCTGCGTGAATGGTTTTTGAAGGTATGTGAAGGCGCCGACACGCATGGCCTCGACGGCCGTCTCTACGGTTGCGTAGCCGGTGATGACGATGCCTTCCGTATAAGAGGATATGGACTTCACGGCGCGTATGACGTCGATGCCGCTTATCCCGGGCAGCCGCAGGTCGGAGACAACGATATCGAAAGGCTTCTTGGATGCGGCCTCAACTCCCTCCTCGCCCGTTGCAACGGAGCAGACCCTGTAACCGTGCGACTCAAGCACCTCGGTCAGGGTTACCCGCAGGTTGGTCTCGTCCTCTATCAGCAATACCGTGCGTTCACTCATCTCCCTCTCCAGTTGCGCTTCCAATATAGACCAGAGCTAATTATAGACTTTCCCTTCTCCAATGTCAATATTTTGAACCCCTGCGCTTTGAACAAAACAAAACAGCCCGACCGACTTATAAATGACAATAAACCGCGCTAAAAATCACATACATGAACCGGCGCTAAAACTGCCGTAGATTGAACCAATTCTTCGAAGCGGTTGACAAATCTGATGCGACTGGTATATTGATTTCATAAGATGTAATCGTTCTTAACGAAGCGGGTTATGCCTGTACCGCTGCAAAACTCCCGGGAAAAAGGTTTATCAATATGAACGATATCCTCAGCAAGATATTCACCGTGAACCTCGGCGTAAAAAAAGGCGAGACCGTCATCGTCTTCACCGACCGCGTGCCGCTGGAGACAAAACCCTCGCACTTGGAAAGGAAGTCGAGCGAGGAATTACACGGGATAGCCCGCGCATTGGCCGAGCAGGGAGAGGGCCTGTGCAAGACCGTCTACATCGAATACCCCACGCTCGGCCAGCACGGCGTCGAGCCGCCTGCCGAGATATGGGAGGCGGCCTTCGGACGCGCCGCGATAAAAGCGCTGAAAGACGCGCATCTCTTCCAGAAGATATCCGAAAAGAAGGCGGGCCCTGACGATATAGCAACGGCCGAGCGGATTATAAAAAAGACGGCCGTCTCGCCGAACGCGATAATAGCCATTGCCCGCTACTCGACCTCGCACACGCGGTTCAGGGATTTTCTTACGAGGTGCATGGGGGTCAGGTACGCGTCCATGCCCATCTTCGACGCGGCAATGCTCACCGGAGCCATGACCGCGGACTGGACAGCGGTCAAGGAGCGCACCGAACGCCTCGTCAAGCGGATGACGGGCGCGGATACGGTCTATATAACCTCACACAACGGCACGTCCATATCGTTTTCCATCAAGGGGCGCCTGACGCAGCCCGATACCGGCATCATCACGGAGCCGGGCAGTTTTTCAAACCTGCCCGGCGGCGAGGCCTTCCTCGCGCCTGTCGAAGGCACGGCGCAGGGCATGCTCATCATCGAATGGGCGCCGACAAGGCGGCTTGCAAGGCCGGTTGAGCTTACGGTCAAAGACGGCATGGTAACGGCCATCAACGGGCAGGAGCCTTTTGCGGACGAGCTTAAAAAGGTCATCGAAAAGACGCCGGATGCGGCGAATATCGCAGAACTCGGCATAGGGACGAACGAGAAGGCCTCAAGACCGGATAATATTCTTGAGACGGAAAAGATTCTCGGCACGGTGCACATCGCCCTGGGCGACAACTCGTCCTTCGGTGGAAAGGTCAGTGTCCCGTTTCACGAGGACTTCATCTTCTTCAAGCCTACCATGGAGATAATAAAAAACGGGGAGAAGCTGGACATCCTCATCGAGGGCGACCCGAGGTGGTGAGCTTATCTTCCCCATTTAAAAAAAGACTGAGGGGGATGCAGTCGCCACCTCCCCCTTTGAAAAAGGCGCTAAAGACACAACGTTAGCGCACAAGGGGGACTGAGGGGGATTTACCCTAACTTAAAAACGCAGGCCTTATGTAGCTCAGGGCTTTAGCCCTGATAATATGCAGGCCTGAAGGCCTGCGCTACATGGTCTGCGCTACAACGATGCGATATCCATGGTAAAAGAACCGCTGAACGGATATTCCTTGAAATCCTTCACAAGACCCTTTCTTAATGGATTATTGAAAATATATAACGCCACGTCCCTCAACGCCTCATCCTTACGCAAGACATGGTCATAAAAACTCACCTGCCATAAACTAACGCCGTGCCGCTTTTTAAACCAATACCCGCCTGTCTGCTTAAAACGTCCGATAAATCTCGTAAGAACTGCCCGCTCATTGAGTCCGCGCAGAAGAAGGTGAATGTGGTCTGGCATAAAACAATAAGCATCAACCGCAAACCGCTCGACATCTGCCGCGTCCTTAAGCGCATCAATCATTGCAGCAACAATCACCCATTCACAAAACCGCTGCACCTTATTTTTAGTCGACATGGTAATAAAATACGTATACTCACCGCGATAATCGAAGTCGAGCAACCTTGGCCTCTTAGGGTAAGGTTTAAGCGGATTTAATGGCATGGCCGCTCCAAACACAAAGACGCAGACCTGAAGGTCTGCGCTACGTGGTCTATTGCCTAACCGCCCTACTGCACCGTTCCCGCCGCCGTGCCCGTAAAGGACGTTGTGGCCGTATCAATCGTGCCTGCGGCCGCGCCGGTCATCTGGACGCTCGTTCCGTTAAGCGTGCCCGTGCCGCTGTATGCGCCGCCGCCGTTGACCGTTGCAATCCAGTTGTTGGTGGTCGCGGTGTCGAAGGTCTTTATATCGAAGTTTGCGTTAAGCCCGTTGCCTGCCACAACAACGTTCGCCGCTCCGCAGGCCGTGCAGGTATAACCGCCGTTCACGTCTCCCGTACCCCATATCTTAGGCATAGCGCCGTTTGAATAGGCAAGGAAGGTCACGTTATTCATGTTCACGGTCACGTTGCCGTCCCCCATCGCGCCGGTGCCGGTAAGGTTCGCCCTGCCCACCTCTACAAATGGTATATTAAGCTGGCCAAGCGCGGCCTGTCCCTGACTGGTCTGCGTCATGGCAAGGTACTTCGAGGTCTCTATCCATGCGCTCGTCTGCGCCGCCTGCCATGTAAGGTTAGTGGCATCAAACGTGCCTAAGGTATCGCCAACGCTTATCCACGTCCTCGGCGTCGCAGTAATATCCGCGCCGTATCCGTATGTCTGGCCTTTGAGCACGCCGTTCGACCACTGGGTGCCTTCGGTTTGCGTGCCGATGACGTTAGTCGAAAGATAATCGACCTGATTGAACGAGAATGACCATATATCCGACGCCGGGTCTGAATACGACCCTACAATCAGGTTCTGCAATATCCCCCAATTCTCACCCGGTATGGAATAACTCCGGCCCTCGGTCTGCCATTCGGATATGGAGCCGCCTGCCGTGAAACTACCCGTGCCGGACGCTCCGTAAGTCCACCAGGTCAAATCAGGGGAATATGTCAGAGAACCCAATGTCGTGGGATCAAGGCCTGTTGTCAGTATAGTCGGCGTCCATTGACCGTTTGCCTCGAAGATACTATTAAGGGCCGAATATGCGCCTGTCAGGTCTCCCTTCAAGATGCCGGCGTTACCGGCGGGGTCGATATAAAGGCTGTAAACCTTTGCGTCGATTGTGCCGTTCTGCCACACGCCTCCGGTAACGCCCCAGAATGCCCCGCCGTCATAGGTGGTATAGGTATAGTCATTCTGATTATAGCTGTATATAGGCGCGTTCCAGAGATACGGTGCGGCCTGCCACGCCCAATACGGCCCGCTAAGGGTTAAGGATGTCGTCCCTAACCAAGGCGCCTGCACACCGCCGGCAAGCCCGCCGTATGTGTCGCCGACGCCGCAGAGCCCGTCGCAACCGTTATACAGACCGTTGTCATTATAGTCGTAGTCTATCAACCCACTCCATGCAGTGTAAGTGCCTATCAGGGGTATCACCGGAGGCGTGGTGTCGCCGAGGAGTTCAGGGTCGTAGACCGTCACAGGGATGAGAGGACCGCCGTCCGTGCCGCCGCCTGTCAGACCTGCGCCAGGCCCGCCGTCGCCGCCGTCTTCAGGAGGCGGAGGGATATAACCGAGCAGGTCATCGCCGCCGCCCGCAGACGGGCCGCCGGAGCCGGAACCGCCGCCTTCGCCAACGGTCGTGTCCCTGACATGCTGGGCAAGTTCAAGCTCTGTGGCCTGCCTCGGCTCAAGAGGAGGCTCTGCGCCGCCGGTAATGAAGGTCACGAAACCGGCCGGTACGCGCACGACCTGGTCCGGCAAATTGGGATTGAAGACTATACCGTGCCCGTCCTTAAACAGGACACCGGTTGCGCCGCCGTCATAGAATACGAAGAGGTCGGTGCCAAGGACGCCCGCAACCGCCGTAGGCGTATTGATATTAAAGGTGGTGGTGGAGGCAGAGACCGGCACCACGGACGAGGCCTTGGTCACCACGGCGCGGAGCTTCCCGCGGAGAAGCGTCACGGCCGCGCTCTTTCTGGTGTTGTCGGGGTTGAATACGTATTTATCGATCTTGAGACGGCTTCCGGGCGCGAGCCTTAAAACGGTGTCGTCGTTAAAATGTATCTCAACGCGGCCGCCGGACTTGGTGCGCACGACGTCGCCGATGGAGACCGGGTCGTTTTCCATTGCAAGCACGGCCTGGCTCTGGCCCACACGCAATATATCGACCCTGCCCTCGACTTTGGCAAGGAACCCGGCGTCATCGGCCCATGCAAACGCGGGCAGTATGGCTGTAAAGAGGAGAAAAACTGCCGCGAGACCGGCTGCGAGCGCGAATGACCTTCTGCTGTCAGACCGTCTGTTCAGATATCCGTTGTGTTGCATGATGGCGCCCTCCGTAAGTAACTCTGCACGAACCACGCCGCCCGGCGTTGGCATCCCGCCTCTTTTAAAAGAGAGGAACCGTCTTTCTCATCCCCTTATTCAAGGGAAGGCCTGGTGGGGTTAGGCTGAACCTCCCCCTTTGTAAAGGGGGACTGAGGGGGATTATCAGCAGATTAACTCCCCCCTGCCCCCTCTTTAAAAAGAGGGGGATATACTTAAACCTCCCCCCCTCAGAAGCGCGCCTCTATGCCGGCGCTGTAGACATTCTTCTGATAATCGTATACCGTGACATTGGAGTCCCCGCGCACGAAGTTGTATTGCAGTTGTGCATCGATATCGTCCGTCACGGCATAGGAGAGCGTCGAGCTGCCGGTATACGTCTTATCCTTCCTGACCTTGTTGAATACCGTGTTCTTGTCCTCAAAGTCCTGCAGATATGCCTCGCCCCCGAGGTTGAACCTTACGGAGGCCGTCACAGGATACGAAAGGCCTGCGCCCAGCTTGTGCCCGTTATACTGCCAGTTCGTGCCTTGCGTATCCTCGTGGTTGAACGCGTAAGAGATATTAAAAAAGCCGCTGTTCTCGGCCAGTAGATAGTACCAGGAGGCGCCCGCGCCCCACTCGTCGCTGTCTCTGTCCTCTTCAGGGATAAAGGCCGGCCTGATATACTCTTTCTTCTGCGCCTTTACGAAGACGCTTGCAAAGTGGCCGCGGCCGGTGGAGAACTGATAGGTGGGCGTAACGCTGTAGGTCTGGATGTACTTGAAGTCGTCCACCATAGTATAATTATAGCTCATAATCGCGCTGAAACTGCCTATCTCTGAGTTGTACCCGGGGACCAGCGAGAAGGTATGGCTCATCACGTCGTGGCTTGCCAGATTGCGGTGCGAGATATTATAAAACGAGTAGAGAAGCACGTTGTCGTCGTACTGGTATTGAAGGTCAACCGTGATCTTCAGCAGCCGGTCGGCCTTGAGCTTCGAGGCGACCACATCCATATACTGCTTTGCGAACTGCGCGATGTCGGCGTTCGGGTCGCGAACGATTATCTCACGGAATATCTCTTTCGCTTCGTCGAGATTGCCGTCCCTGAGGCTGGCCATGGCTATCTGATAATCCGCGTTCTGGGTAAGCGTCGCGTCCAACGACTTGGCCCGCCTGAACGAGCCCCTGGCCTCGCGGTTCCTCCCCTGCTTCAGGAAGATAAGCCCCTTGATAAAAGCGGTCTCGGCAGGCTTGACGCCGAGGCCTTCCGCAAGGCGGAGATTCTCCATGGCCTTGTCATAGTCACCGAGCTGATAATGGACCTCCGCAAGCTCAAGAACGGCCTCGGATACCGCAGGAACAAGCGTAACGGCGTCGGAAAGGTTCTTAAGAGCGTCGTCATAGGCCAGGGCCTTCTTATAGGCTATACCGAGAAAATAGGCGGCAACGGCGGAGCCGGGGGCTTCCTCCCTGGCCAGCTTGAAATCCTCGATAGCCTCTTCGATATTCTCGGCCTTGAGATTTTCCTTGCCGTTTATGATGTTGCGGGATTCGGGCGCGGAGGCGGTCTGAGCCTCTTCAGCCGAGGCCCTGACGCAGGAGAGGATGATTACAGACAATATCAAGCACCATACGATGGCGCGATACAGAGCCTTTTGCATAAGGCCTTCCATGATGCTATAAACTTACGACAATTGCAGTGCGCGTTAAACGCCTGAACACCTGACATAATGCGCAAAACCATCTGTAATACATATAGGGAACTTCTGATTTATTCTGTTATCTGTCATTTCGAGAAGCGCTTCTCGAAATGACAATTCGATTTAATTAATCAGAGGTTACCTAGTTAAAGCTTACTCCCGTTGGTGATTTTTGTCAATCTAACCAAGGTCTGTGATTTACGCCTGACAACGCGCCCCCCTCGCCTCAATTCCCCGAAGGAAGTGGATGTTTGAGGGTTCAGATGGCGCCCCTGCCCGTTATTACAGTCCTTATAGTCTTCAGGAGGATGATAATGTCAAGGACGATGTCCCTATTCTTTATGTAGTAGAGGTCGTATTTGAGCTTTACGCGCGCGTCCTCGATGGAGTTGCCGTAGCGGTAGTTTATCTGCGCCCAGCCGGTGACGCCCGGGGTGACCATGTGCCGCTCCGCATAGAAGGGTATCTCCCTTGTATAAAGCTCGACGAGGCTCTCAGCCTCGGGCCTCGGGCCGACAAGCGTCATATCGCCTTTGAGGATGTTTACGAACTGCGGGAACTCGTCCGCCCTCACCTTCCTCAAAAAGGCGCCGAGCCTCGTTATCCTCTCGTCGTTTGCCGTGGTCCAGTGCACGTTATTCTTATCCGCGTCCCTGACCATAGTGCGCAACTTCCAGACCCTGAAGGTCTTGCCGCGCCTGCCGACACGGGCTTGAGAGTACAAGACCGGGCCCGGCGAGTCAACCTTTATAAGAAGAGCGACGATGGGAAATAACGGCAGGACCAAAACGATGCCTATAAGGCTGACGATGACGTCTATCGTCCTCTTCGCGTACCAAAAATACTTCTTGTTGACGTTGCGCAACTCCATGATAAACCAGTACTCGTCAAGATAGGTCACCGGGACCTTGCCGGTTATCTCCTCTATCACCTTTTTGAAGTCGACGATTTCAACCCTGTTCTGCATACACTCAAGCAAAGGCTTTATGAGGCCCTTGCCAATCTTTTGCTGCGTAACCACGACCTGGTCTATTCCGTCCCTCTCGACGACCGAACCCATGCTGTCCACCTTACCCAGGAATGGCAGGTCATGGTAGGATTCGGACGCAGGCTCGTCGGTAAGATATCCCGCCAGATGATAGTGGAGATACTGTCTGCTGTTGACGAGATTGGCCAACTCCCTGCTAATCTCCTTATCACCGACAAGGAGCACACGCCATGCGGAAAAGGTGCTGAAAAACCTTATATTAAAGTACCTGAAAACCGTTATCAGGACGAAGGAAAAGGCCAGAAAAAGGATGAAGACGGCGCGAGGCACGGCCAGACCTCTGAAAAAGAATATGCCGACGGTGGCCGCGATGCCGCTTATAATCACGCCCGTTAAAACCAGCAGCACATGACGCAGAAACTTCATGGCGTAATGGTTCAGGGAATAACCGTCTATTATGACAAAGACCGCGGGTATCAGTATGCTGAAGACGGCAAGGCTCCATCCGTAGTGCGGATAAAGGCGCGCGGCAAATCCTCCCTTATGACCGAATGCAAGGGCAAAGGCGAAGGCGATAAGCATGGCGACGATATCACCGGCCACCATGAGCGCAAGCTTCTCTTTTCTATCCAGACGCATTATCAATCACCCATCTTAAAGCCGTTGGCAGTCGGGCCGCAAGCCATTAAGCAGCCTTAAATACATATCGGCAATCTTATCCCAATCGTATCGCTCTTTTATTATGAGGCGCGCCCTGGCGCTGATCCCGTTACGCTCGTCAACGCTCATGGCTTCGATGGCCGCCATAAACCCGGGTATCTCTTCCGGCCCTTTGAAATAGAGCCCTGCATCCCCGGCCACCTCGCGATTAAACGGGTTATCATGGGCTATCACAATGTTGCCGCATCCGAGCGCCTCAAGGAGAGACGGGTTGGTGCCGCCGACCGAGTGTCCGTGGCAGTATGCCTTGCAATAGTATCTGAGCGCCTTGAGCTTTGCCTCGTCATAAACCGCGCCTGCGAACCTGACGCCCTGACCGCCCGCGGCCTTGAGCTCTCTCACGTAATGGGTGTCGATATTATGATTGCCGACGATAACAAGCGGCAGGACGCTGCCTGACGCGTTGAAGCCCTTGATTATTTCAAGCAGATGGTTCTCCGGCTCAAGACGGCATACCACGAGATAGTATCCGCCGCGCTTGAGCCTCATTTCACCAAGTACGGCGTCTTGCGGCGCGGTATCGACAACGCGCGCCCCGTATGCAATGACGTCACACGGGGGCACGCGCCGATGGCGTCCTTCAAGAAAATCCTTTATACCGCCGGCGTCGGCTATTATCCGGTTCGGGGCGCGCATCGCAAAGGCCTCCATCGTCTTGAGATAGACCCTGGCAACGACACCCCATTTGGCGCGCGCCCATTCCATGCCGTCCATGTTTATCCAGACGTCGCTCCCATATAGACGGGGGATGAAACAGAACGCGGATGCGCCGTAACCGAGCATATAAACGGCGTCAAACCCCTTTCTCGCGTCTATCAGAGAACGGATATCGAAGAGTATGGTGGTAAACGGGCCGATATGCGGGGACGGTATATATTCAAGCCTGACGCCTTTGTAGGACTCAGGGGCAGCGCCATCTCCCGCCGCGCAATATACCGTCACGTCAACGCCCTTTGCCGCCAAACGCACGGCAAGCTCCTCTGCAAAGGTCTCAAACCCGCCGTAACGCGCCGGTATCCCGCGTGTGCCAAGGATGGCAAGCTTCATTGCATGGAGCTTCCTTTCAATCTATTTTTCCCAAAGGCTTCCTTAAGAAGCCTCCAGCGGTCCGTATCCCGGCCTTTATAAAATCTCTTCCAATCCTTCAGGTCATAGGTTGCCCCGCCCCCGGCATAATCCGGGTCCCATCCGTTCCAGCACTTAAAACAGTGATAGGTCCAGGCCAAGCCCCTGGCGTCGAATACGGCGATAAGGTCTTTAAGGTACTCATCCCCGCCTTCGGCCCAGCGCACGGCGCTGAACTCGCCTATCCAGACAGGGACGCCGTATCTCTTCTGAAAGTCCGTGAGAGGCTCCAGCGCGCCTTCAAGGGCGTCTTTGTCCCAGTATTTAAGCAACCTTGCGCGCCCCGGGTATTTAACGCCAAGCGGCCATTCCCTTATCCCCTGATGAGTAAAGGCATGCGGCTGATACATATGCGCCTCGTAGATTATGTGCGGGTCGTCAAGAGGTTTGAAGTCCGCATACCCGGCAGGCAGACCCCAAAGGCCGGGGGTCACGGATATAAACCGTGTTTTATCGTATCTCCTTATCTCTTTTATAACGTCCTTCATAAGACCGGGCCATGCCCGCGGCAGGGAGCCTCCTGTGCCGAATTTCTTACCAAAGACAATATTATCCCGAATAACTACCGGCTCGCTCAGGATGCTGTATGCCCCAAGCTCCGCTCCCCTGTCCTTGAACCTTCTGGCAAGCTCACCAGCCACATATACGGCCTCCTTAAGAAGTTCCGGGTTATCCCAGAATTCCGGCGATGTCTGCGTCAGACCCGTTGACGGGTCCATCGGTATCTGGGCTGTGGATATCACCACCGTGACGCCGCTTCTCTTACATTCATCAAGAAACGCATCAACCCATTCAAGGTCCTTTTTGAATGCCTCCCTGCCGGATATCTTCTCGCGGCCCGCGTCGTCACGGAATTGCAAATGTATACTTACCGCATTTACGCCGATTTCCCGCAGATATTGCATATCATCGGCATCCGGCGGGGTCGATGAGCTTACGACAACTCCCCTCCACGGCCAGTTGGGAGGGAGGGGCTGAGAGGCTGCAACAGAACGCAAAGGGATACAGCTGATAAGACATAGCGCGGCAAAAAGAATCGCTATTGGTTTGTCCATCATCTTGAGCATGACCTGGTCCTTTCAAGCGCTCGCATCCGCCGCAACTGCGAAATTTCATGCTATGGTCTTATAAAATTCCGCTGTCTTGCGTCCGATAGAATCCCAATCATAATGACGCTTCACATACTCAAGCCCGCAAGCGGCTATCTCGCCTGTGCGCTCAGGGTTGTCTATCACCCCTTTCATTGCATCGGCCATTGCCGCATGGTCGCCGTCAGGAAAGACATAACCGTTCTCACCGTCCTTGACAACCTCGGTCATACCCGGCAGATCGCTTACAATCACCGGACAGCCGTAACTCATGGCCATAAGAAGCACCGCGCTCTGATATATGCGCCTGTAAGGCTGAACTACGGCGTCGCAGGCGTAATAATAGAGGTCTACCCTGTCCTGAGGCACATAGCCCTTATGCCATATCACGTTAGCCGCCACGCCGACCTCATTTATCAACGCCTCATAATAAGCGGCATCATCCTTCCACGGCCTGCCCGCCACCAAAAGCCGCGCCTGCGGCACGCTCTTTTTAAGCTCACCCATGGCGCGTATCGCCACGTCAAGCCCCTTCACCTTTTTTATCTGGCCGAAGAAAAGGAACAACGGCGCGTCAAGCGCAAGCCCCAGTTCGGCGCGCAAGGCCGCCTTCTCACGCTTTTTCCCTATGTATTCCAGAAAGTGCCCTTGTTTTATGACGGCCAACCTGACACCCTTGCCTGACAGGAGCTTGAGAGTCTCTGCCCTGCTGACCTCGTTATGGACGATAATCCCGTCAACCGAGCCAAGAACCCTTGATGAAAATCCACGGCTCCGTTTTTTATGGAACGATTCCACGTCATGCACCGTGGCAACGACCTTCAGCCCGTAACTTCGCGCGAGCCTGACGGTCAGATATTCCATCACGCCTGTGTCGAAAAAATGGATGTGCGTTAGCTTGGAGCCGCTCTTACGCGCATCCGACAGACTTGCTCTCAGCGCCATGAACCACTTAAGCCCCCTTATTAGCGCATTCCCTTTGCCAAAGATGCCTTTGAACGACTCTATGACTTTAAGGCCCTGCGGGAGAAGCGGGCCCGCCTCGGATGTATAAAGCCTTACGCCGACGCCAGCATTCATCAAACCCTTACAGAGAGAAAAATCGTAATAGTCCATCCCGCCGTGCGCGCAAACAAGTTCTATCATGGCCACTTCAAAAGGCGCATCTTTTTTCACAATCATCGTTCTCCACAAAATAACCGCTTATCCTGTCACTTGCGGACTCTTGCCACCACAAGCCAACCTGCGCAATACCAACTGCTCGGGAATATCATTTTAAGCAGTCCGAGGCATAACATCCCGGCTCTATTCAACTCCCACATTCCACCGGATTTCTTTCTTAAGAAGAACCAGTCGCCGCACAGCCCCAAATGTCTATCATTCACCCACCGCTCATAATCGTCAAAACCCTCTTCAAGCGTCTCAAATCCCGCCTTCTCCACATAACCCCTCAACTCATCGGGTGTATACCTGTACTCCCAGAAAAATGCCTGCCGGTTGCGAAGCTTATTAAGCAGAAAATAGATATCGCGCACCGGATGCGCAATAAATCTCCTGAACGGAGTCAGTACAGGAACTGTAATGAACGCAAGTCCGCCCGGTTTAAGAACCCGAAAAGCCTCGCTCAACGCCTTTTCAGGCCCATCTTCAAAATGCTCGATTACCCCCAGGGAGACATACGCGTCAAAAGTGCCGTTCCCGTAGTCTATATTTGTGACGTCACCACGCACAACAGAGCTGCCCGGCGTGAAACTCTTCGCTCTTTTTACGACATCCTCTAAATACTCAAGACCAACGACGTCGTGCCCTCTGCGCTTGAACCACTCGCACCACGCGCCAAGCCCGCAACCAGCCTCAATGATTTTAGCCTTGCGCCCGGACAGATATTTATCAAAGACCGCAACCAAAGACCTTCCCGAGAAAGCGGCCAATTCACCGTCAAGTGTCCGGCCATCCCATTGCGTGTCATTCTGTACGTTCCCGGTCTTCGGGGAATAAAATCTATAACTCATGATATCCGGCCTGAGGCATAAGGAAGCCTGCGGTTAATTCCTCTTTCCGTAATTACGCGGGAAGCCATATCTTTCGCCTTCAATTCAACAAGTTGTCATAACCACGGCCCTCAAGCAAAAACAGATACAAGCCGCAAATCGACATGGCTTTCAATCCAGCCATCCGGCTTCAAACGACCCGGGAGATCGGATTATGCCGCGCCGCCCGATACGCAACCCGCTGAAGTCATCTCAATATATCTACCGCATGACTGTCTCACGAACGCCGCATCGCGTCCATGCTCGTCAAGACAGGCATACCGGGGCGGCATTTAAGAACCATACGGGTCATTTCCTGCATTTTGCGGCCAGAAAAACCCCCGTCTTCGCGTTCCGGCATTTTCTCTCTTCGCGCTCGAGCTTGTACTCCTGCGCCAGAGAATTGATAAATCCGTATCTAACGCTGCTGTCCAGCCTTTTCAAGAAAAGCTCCACCGCATAATTACTCTTGAATATCGGGTAGACTTCTATATCCCTGAAGCCGGTCTTTTTAAGCAGGCTTTCGAGCTCTTCCCGCGTAAAATATTTTTCCACCGCATATTCCTTCCTGTGTCTTTCCCTTGCGCCGGCGTCATCGATATTACCAAGGGAGTCGACGGTTATAATCAGGCGTCCGCCTTTTTTAAGCGTCCGATAGGCTTCCTGCAACACCTCGGTATAGTTGGGGATATGTTCGATAACGCAGATACTGAGAACCTTGTCGAAGAAACCGTCCGCGAACCCGGCGTCCTCTATCCTGGTCTTGCGAATTTCGCAATTTGCCCTGCCACGCATACGCTCATTTATAAAATTCGCGATTGCGAGATCTTTATCAAAGATATCTATCCCTATTATCTTTCCGCACTTCCGCCCGATAAGCACCGTCTGCCAGCCGGTCCCGCAGCCTATATCAAGAACGGTGTCGTCCCTGGAAAATTCAACGTCCTTAAAAAGTTCCCTGAATTCGTAAGTCTTCAAGGGATTCCTGAACGCATAAATATGAGGCAATATCCTTAAGGATATAAGCGCCCCTATAACCGTCTTTTTGAGTCCGTTCATCTTTGTCTCCATTATCATTTTTGCGGCTGAATAACGCCGTTTAAACATCATCCGCGGCAGGCATATATATGCGGCAGTCAGACTTCACATCAGCGCGTCGATCCCGCCTTCGCCGCCATATCCGTCCTCCTCTTGTGAATCCTTAAAAAGGCAAATACGCCAAAGATGACGGATATGAGGGCGACGGTATTCGTAGTTGTCACAAAAGCCGACCGGGCCATGACGGCAAAGGACATCGCCGTCATATATGCGGCAGCCGATAGGGCTACGCCGCTTATGAGGCCGTTTCCTGCATAGTCTTTATATACCCCAAGCGCGGTTTTAATGAATACGAGAATAAAGGCCAGCATGGCCAGAAGGCCAGGCAGGCCGGTCTTCACCAATAAAAAGAGGTAGTTGTTATGGAGGTAAAAACTATCGCTTTTAAAGGCGAACGGCTTGTGATACTCGTACCCAAGACCATGGCCTATTACAGGAGAGGCCGCTATGGCCTTTATAGCCTGTTCGGTCTCGTAGACCCTCCACTTGAGCGACATATCCGTCGATACCGCTTAAGTTGACATCATCCCGAATCTGTGAAGTATCGAGTCACTGAGGCCGGACATGTATATGAAGATGACCACCGCCCCGCACGCCGCCGCAAGCAGCGGCAGCGTATGGAATCT
>JACRNO010000049.1 GCA_016234855.1 Deltaproteobacteria bacterium
TTGTCTCAGGGTAGGGGATCGACTCTATGAACTCGTCCGGCTCGAGCGGCAATCTCCGGGTCCAGTCCTTTACCGCGCCCGGCCCGGCGTTATAGGCGGCGACCGCGTATATGACGTTGCCGTTGAAGAGGCCGAGCAGATAATCGAGATAACGGGAGCCGAGCAGGATATTCGTCCGGCGGGTGAGCAGTTCGGAGTCGGTAAAGCCCGGCGCGCCGGTTCTCTTTGCGATAAATCTGGCGGTGGAAGGCATCAACTGCATCATGCCCATTGCCCCGGCGCGGGATAAGGCATCGGGGTTGAAGGCGCTCTCCTCGCGCATGACAGAGGCGATAAGATACGGGTCCGCTTGTTGCGCATCCGAGTGTTCGGCCGCGAGTTCGACCGCCTGAGCCGGGTACGCGAGCGATAGGGCGCGAACCCCTGAGCCCCCGGCGCCTGAGGCGTAACGTCTCCACGTGCGCAGCCCCCGGTAGATGTCCCCGGTCTGATAAAAAAGCCGGGTCAGTATAAGCGCCGAGTCGGCGTCAACGGGATAGTCCGTTGTAAGCCGGTCAAGTTCGGATGCGGCGTCATCTGTAAGTCCCATTAAACTAAGCTCTCTGGCCGCGATATAATGACCGTCCGTGAAGAGGGCATGATTGAAGCGTACCTCCATACCGTCTCCAATTGAGCCGTCCTGCACCGGGTCTGTTGCGGCCTCGGGCATACGGTTGGCGGCAAGACGGCAGTAATAGGACGCATCGGCCTTTGCGCAGGCCTTACGGTAGTAAGCCGCGGCAATGGCAATGTTAGAGCTGCCGTCTCTCTCATATGCGCGGCCGCTCCAGTATAGGCACCGGCCGGAGTCGTCGTCGCAGTTCATGGAAAAGACCCTGGCCGCTTCCCCGAATCTGCCGTCGGTATAGTTTCTCCAACCGATTGACCAGGCCGCCTCGCGGACAAGGCCTGATTTGCCGCTTGTCCTGAGGATTTCATTGTATAGGCCCAGGGCGGCCTTCTGCTCGCCCTTGTCCTCGTAGAAACGCGCAACGGCAAGGAGCGTCGAGGTAAGTTCAGGGCATTCAGGGAGCTTGCGCAGGCTATTTAAAACGGAGATAAGGCCGTCGCCCTTATCCTGCCGGATAAGCGAGAAGGCGAGCATGCGCAGGGCGGCCGGTTTTGTAGACGGCTCAGGCGCGGAATGCAGGTATCTGTTGAGGACGGTCTCGGAGTCGGCATAATGCCTCAGTTGGTGCATGGCCTCGACAGTCTTAAGCACGCAGGTCGGGCGCAAATCAGGCGAATCGACGGCAGTGTAGGCGTCAATGGCTTTAGTCCACTGTTGCCCCGCAAAGAACGCGTTGGCGCGCTCGAGACGCTCACGCTGGGTCATCTCCGGCATCTCGACGCCGAGGCCGGAGATGACCGAGATAAGCGCTCCTGTCTCATCGGAGTTGGCGTCTGACGGGTAACGGATACGGAGCCTCTGTAAAGGCGGAACGGCCTGTTGCGGCTGACCAAGTGAAATAGAGGAGCGGGCCGAGGCAATAAGGGCCTTGCGCGCCCGGGCGTCGCCTGAGTATGCGCTGTTGAAGGCGTCAAATGCGGAGCGCGCGGATTCGTAGTCGCCTGCGTTGTAGAGCGACTCGGCGCGGTTGAATGCCGCTGGCTTCACAAGGACGGAGTCCGGGTGTAGGCTGCTCACCGCGTCATATAGCGCTGCGGCGTCCTCAAATCGGCCGTCCGCCGCATAGGCCCGGGCAAGGTTGAAAAGGACGCGGTCTTCAACGGCGCTCAAGCGCGCGGCGCCGGTAAATAGAGTGATGGCCTCGGCGCCTGACGATGTATTGTCAAGGGCCGCAAGCCCGAGAAGGTACGATGCCCGGGCAGACCAGTCAGAGTCCGGGTACGAAGCGGCCAGGGCCTGCAAGCCGGCCGCCGCCTCATCCGGGCGGCCTTCGCGCATAAGGGCGAGGGCGCGTTCAAGGCAGTCCTGCGGCTGGCAGTCCTGCGCAACCGGCGCCGCGTCAGAGAGGCCATGCGCGGGCGCGTAGAGCGAATTGAGCGAGCAGGACGAGACTATCGGGACGCAGAGTGCAAGCGCAAGCAGACAGGCGGCCGCGCCTCGGCGCATCCTCGGGTTGGGGTATCCGGGAAAAAGGTTCATTGCATGATTATATCACGGCCCGGCCCGCGGTCAAAGCGGGGCGTCAAGAGTCGAAAGTCCGCTGTTGCGTAAGGGCCTCAATACGGTATAATCATGAAGGCTGTGGGAGATGAAAGTCGTCACGGACCGGGGGATTCCATGAGATATGAGCTTAAGGACATTATCGGAGAGCCGCAGATAGCGTACTTCTCCATGGAGATAGGGTTTCGTAACGATATCCCGACCTATAGCGGAGGCCTCGGCGTGCTTGCGGGCGATACCATCAAATCGGCCGCCGACCTGAACCTGCCGGTGGTGGCCGTGACCCTCGTGCACAGGAAGGGTTACTTCAGGCAGGAGATTGACGAGAACGGCTGGCAAAAGGAGTTCCCTGAGGAGTGGAATCCGGCTGACCACATGACCCTTCTGCCGCAGAAGGCGCACATCAGGATAGAGGGCAGGGAGGTGGCGGTTCAGGCCTGGGTCTATGAGATAGTGAACCCGATAACGAAGTGGTTCGTCCCGATATTCTTCCTCGATACCGATCTGCCGGAGAACGCCCAGGTCGACAGGGAGCTGACGCACTATCTCTACGGCGGGGACGACCGCTACAGGCTGAAGCAGGAGATAGTCCTCGGCATAGGCGGCTTTCTGATGCTCAAGGCCCAGGGTTTTTTGATAAAGAAGTATCACATGAACGAAGGGCATGCAGCGCTCCTGACGGTCGAGTTGCTCGTGCGCCATAAGAAGGATATCGAGTCGGTCTGGGACGAGCGCGAGGTGTGGGACATCGAACGGGTCAAGGAGCTGTGCATATTCACGACGCATACGCCGGTTGAGGCGGGTCACGACAAGTTCCCGTACGATATGGTGCGCGAGACCATGGGCGAGCGGATACCGTTTGACGTCCTGCAGGACCTCGGGGGCAAAGACAGGCTCAATATGACGCGTCTGGCCATGAACCTCTCCAATCAGATAAACGGGGTCGCCAAGAAGCACGCGGACGTCTCCAAGCTGCTCTTTCCCGGGTACAAGATCTCCGCCATAACCAACGGCGTGCATACCTTCACGTGGACGTGCGAGAGCATGGCCCGGCTCTATGACAAGTATATACCGGGCTGGGTGAACGAGCCTGAGTTCTTCGTAAGGGTGGGCAAGGTGCCGGACGAAGAGTTATGGGAGGCCCACATGGAGGCCAAGAGAAAGCTCATCGACCATGTCAACAAGGTCACGGGCGCGGGCATGGACTATGAGACGCTGACCATCGGGTTTGCGCGCCGGGCCACGGCCTACAAGCGGGCGAACCTGCTCTTTCACGATATCGAGCGCTTAAAGCGCATAGGCAAAGGGCGGATTCAGGTGATATACGCGGGCAAGGCGCACCCGCATGATATCGACGGCAAGAAGAACATACAGGAGATTATCGCTCGCGCCAGAGAGCTGAAGAACGACATAAAGATAGTCTATCTCCAGGGCTACGACATGGACCTCGGGCTTATGATGGTCTCGGGCGTGGACGTCTGGCTCAATACGCCCATGAGGCCGCGTGAGGCCTCCGGCACGAGCGGGATGAAGGCCGCGCACAACGGGGTCGTCAACTTCAGCGTGCTTGACGGCTGGTGGATAGAGGGGCATATCGAGGGATATACCGGCTGGTCCATAGGCGCCTCGCCTACCGAGTCCACGCTCGTGCAGCCCACCGACGTCATGGACGCCGAGAGCCTCTATTACAAGCTCGAGCACGACGTTATCGAAACCTACTATAACAACCGGCCCATCTGGCTCAGGATGATGCAGAACGCCATCGGAAAGAACGCCTATTACTTCAACTCGCACAGGATGATGCGCAGGTACGTCACCGAGGCGTATATCAGGTAGGTTAACAGGCTGGCGTAACCGCTCCCTTTACAAAGGTGGTTTTGTTCGCAAGGGGGTTTTAACTCCCCCTCTTTTCAAAGAGGGGGTTGGGGGGAGTTACGTTTGAGCCGCCAAAAGCCTAACCCCTCCCTGCCTCCCCTTAGATAAGGGGAGGAGAAAGACTAAACATCCCCCTTTGTAAAAGGGGGTTTTAACTCACTCTCCTTTTCTAAAGGGGGGATTTGTATCATCGTCCCTCGCTAACCTGCTGCCGGTGTCTTAAGCGTGGAGAGGAAGGCCTCGACCATGACCGGGTCGAACTGCGTGCCGGAACACCTCTTCAGCTCCGCCACTATGGCCTCCATGGGCCGTCCCTTCCTGTAGGGCCTGTCCGCCGACATGGCGTCCACGGTGTCAGCGACCGTCAGTATCCGCGCCATCAGCGGGATATCCTCGCCTTTTATCCCTTCAGGGTATCCTGAGCCGTCAAAAAATTCATGGTGGTATTTCACGCTCTCATCAGGCGCATCTCGTCGTCCGTCAATTTACCCGGCTTATTAAGGATTTCCTCGTAGGTGCCGAGCTTGCCGATGTCATGCAGGAGTCCGGCAAGCTCTATCGTCTTTATCCTGTGCTCGTCCATGCCGAGCGCCCGCGCGATATCCAGCGCGTGCGCCGTGACGCGCTCCGAGTGGCCGCTCGTCCACGGGCTCTTGGCGTCAATGGTGTTGGACAGCGTCTTTATCGTCGAATAGAAGAGTTCCTGCAGGTCGGCCACGAGCCGGGCGTTCTCAAGGGCCACGCCTATCTGCGTTACGAGGTTAGCCAGGGTCGCGAGCATCTCTTTTGTGAACATGCCCTTCCTCTTTGTGCCGACGCTCAGGACGGCGGTTATCTCGCCTTTTACGATGATAGGCAGCCTTATGTGTGCTAAAAAACCTTCTCTTAAGAGACGGGCTTCCAGCGGAGCGAGCGGGGCTTCATCGGCTAGATTGGCCGTAAACTGCGACGTGCCGGTCTCAAGCACCTGAGTGGCCGACGTGTCTTTGAACGGGATGAAGACGCCTTTTTGCACGGCTATGCCGAAGCCGGCCTGATAAACGAACCCGCCGCGTTCGCGGTCTATTGTGGCGATGGTCGTCCTGTCGCAGGGTATGAGCTTGCCGATAAGGCTTGCAACGGTCTCTAGTATCGCGCTTGTGTCGAGGGTGGAGAGCATGCTGACGTCTATCTCGTGCATGACCTTAATCGTCTCTATCTTGTTGGAGAGTTCGACGGCCCTGTCGACTGAGTCCTTGTACAGCCGGGCCTCTTCGAGCGATATGGATACCTGCTGCATGACGCCCGTTACCACGCGCGCCTGGGCCTCGCTCAATTCGTGTGGCGATTTATAGAAGGCGATAAGGAGGCCGAGCCTGCCGACCTTGCCGGTAAGCGGCATGAGGAGCAGGGTCGAAAACCGTTCCGCCCAGTCGAACGGGAATCTCCTGCCCTCGCAGTTTGCGGAAGGAAGGTCTATGACGGCGGCCCGGGCCGCGTCGAACGCCTTTTTAACGCAAGGCATCTCCATGTCGATGGACGTGGTGCGGAATTGCGGGAGCATGGATCTGTCGAGACCCTCGGTCTGAGACGGTTGCAGGGCGCCGCTGCCGTCATACAGGTATGAGAGGCAGATATCGGATGCGACAATCCGGTGGACTGCCTGGACTACCTCGCCCATGAGGCGGTCCATGTCCAGGACGCGCGTCGTGGCCTCGGCTATGTAGAGCAGATCCGTGGTTATCTCTATCTCCTGTTTCAGCCTCTTCTCGGCCTTTTTCGTCTCGGTGATGTCCTGCAGCAGGTGAATGGCCTTGTGTTCATTAGCTGCTTCGCTGTTGATGAAGTAATGCCTTAGCCGGTATATCCTGCCGTTGGTAGAGACCTCTATGTCTGGCGCGGGTTCATGCGTCATGTTCTCCGCCGGGCCGAGACAGATATCGAACGGTCTGTCCATGACGGGAAAGATTGTGTGGTACGGTCTTCCGATAATGGCTTTGAAGGGTCTGCCCGCGGCTTCGGCATAGGCCCTGTTGGCGCGGACAATCCTTAGTTCGTGGTCGAGCAGGAATATCGGGTCTGTTATGGCGTCGAAGGTCGCCTCCCAGGTCTTCTGTCCGGCGGTAACGGCCTCGCTTGTCCTGTGAAGGTCCTCGAGCATGTAGAGCATGGCCGTGCGCGCCTGGGCATAGTCGCGCTCGCGCTCCCTGGCCTTTTCCAGTTCGGACCTGAGCGTCGCCAGCTCTTTATCCTTGTCCTCTGTATTCATCTGTTTTTCCGGTTTAAGTATGGGTCTGCTGTTGACAGGCGTTTTCCATCTCCAGCAGGCGGCTGCGCAATTGCCGTACTTCATTTCTCAGTTCTTCCATCTTCAGTTCCCTGCCCACCATGAGCCTGTTCATCCTCTCGGCCTCGTCAAGGTTCTGTCTGGCCTCGTCCTCAAGCCTCTTGCGCTCGGTTACGTCCCTTGCGATTGCGAAGGCGTTCCAGACGCCGTTGATATTGACGGCCGATATCGACAACTCGATGCTGAATTCGCCCCCGTCCCGGCGCAAGCCTTCGACCTCAACGGTCTTGCCGACGACATTGCCCCTGCCTGTCATAAAAAAACCTTTTAGCCCCGTATAAGCGGCCTCTTGGTA
>JACRNO010000051.1 GCA_016234855.1 Deltaproteobacteria bacterium
ACGAAGACGAGCTTATCGCGCAGCGCATCAGGCGCAAGACGGCCCTTCATAACGTCCACCGCCGAATAGGTTGTAAACGTCCCGCCGGGTCCGTATGGGTTGAGCGTAAACGCCCCCTGCTCGTCGACCGGTATCTTTCTCTCGCCGATAGAGACGCCGTCGATGCCGAAGGGCGCTACGTTAAGGACGATATCTTGTCCAAAGTACCTGCGCAAGGCCTCAAGCGAGAGCGACGGATATATGAGCGAGTCGTATTTGTAGACAAGGTGCGCGGTGCGGTAGATGCCGTCGTCCTGCGGGTTTGCGTTAAAAGACCCGAAGCCCGCGCCCGCCCTGCCAAGCTGCGCTATGTTCGTCTCCGCCCCGCTGAACTCAAGCCCGGGAAAAGGGTTGGAAAGCACCTCCGCCTCGTCGCCCACGGCATTTACAAGACCGATGGATGAACGGTTTATCTGCTCGACCGACTCCTGCGGCGGCAGTTCCGACGAATCATCCCTGAAAAAGTAACCGAGGACGATATTGCCTGCGGATTTTATTGACGCCGCAAGGGTCGAGTCCGCCGGGGCGTTCTGGCGCTCGGAAAAGACTATATCGAGCGCAGCGACGCGCGCGGGTTTGAGCGCGGCTACAAGCCCGGCCGTAACCTCTCTCGACCACGGCCAGCGGCCGAGCTCGTTTATGCTCTTCTCGTCTATGGCGACGATGACGACCTGGGGCGGCGCAGGCGCAGGGCCGCGCACGACGAGCATCGCGTCCGTGGTCTTAAGTCCGATAAGGGTCAAAAAAGCGGGCCGGTAGAGATATGCGGAAACGGTCAGGACGGCGCAGACGGCGGCCAGCAGAAGAAATATGGATTTATCGCCCGGCTTGAACGAGCGGAGCGGCCTGAAACGGCCAAAAAGACCTGAGAGGGAAGATGAGGAAGCCAATGGGGATATCCCTTGCCGTTGTCAGTTGCCGATTGACGGTAAGGACAAGACAGACCTTACCGTCTAATAACAGGCGCGAGGCGTCAACGCTGATGGCCGCGCATGCGAGCGGGAGACGGCTGTCGCTTCATCGCGTGTGTAAAAGGCTCATTCGGCCAACGACCTTAACAACTGCTCGACCGTCTCCCTGTGCCTGCCCTGCGGATATTCATCAAGATACCTCCTGAAAAGACGCCCGGCCTCGGCCTTGTTTCCGATGTCCATATTTATCTTGCCCGCGGAATAGAGGGCGTTGGCGACGAACGGCAGTTCAGGGTATTTCTCGATAACGGTATTGTATTCGACGAGGGCGGAGCGCGGGTCGTTCATATAAAGCGCGTATACCGTGCCCATCTCAAGATGGGCCTCGGCCTGGATGGTCGAGATGGCGGTAAGGTCCACGGCGATATGAAAGACGTCGAGCGCCTCCTTGTATCTCCTGGACTCGGCGAGATAACGGCCGTAGTTGATATTCCATCTGGCAAGCAGGTTAGGCAGGTTGCCGGTCTTCTCCCACTCAACAGGGGCGGCCACGTCGGTTACCGCCTCAAGCTGGGCGCGGGCCTCCTCGAGCGGACTGCCCGGCTCGACGTTGACGGGCTCGATAGGCGCGGCCCCGGATGTATTCTCGGTCATCTTGTTGGCGACGAGCTTGACAGTCCCGTCTGCGCCCTCGCCTGAGACGTCAACGCGGCTTTCCTTGCCAAAGTAGACGTTAGCGGCGCCCTGGTTCATAACGATAAAATCAGTGCCCTTAACGCCCGCCACTCCGGTCTGCGTCCTGACCTTGATGTCGCTCCTGCCGGAGAACTTCGCCACGATCGCCCTCACCTTGCCGGTGGAGACGGAATAGACGGCGCTTCGCTCTTTTTTCGTAAGAAGAAACTCCGAGACCTCTATCTCGGTATCGTTTCCGAGCATTAGCCTTGATTTGTCTTTCAGGACAAGGAGCGCCCTGCCGTCGCTGCCTGTCTTTATGCGGTCGCCAACGTCAACCTTGCCCCCTTTCGGAGCAAGCCCCCACGCCGCTGCCCCTTTGGCCTTGAAATAGACCGCGCCTGATTGGGCTTGAATATCACCGATGGCGGCCATAGACGCCCCTGCGCTCAGGATGAAGAGCAGAGCGAAGACAGCGGCGGCCCAGGCAATCTTTGCGTGAATCTTCATTCCTTAAGCCTCCATTCCAGGGTTCCCGCGCCCATGATACCGGTCACGGTGAGCCTCAGAGACCCGGTTGAGGCGTTCGGTATCGGTTCCGTGCCCGTCTCGGAATACTTGGGGAATTTAACGCGGTAGGCCGAGCTCCACATATCGAAATAAGGGAAGAACTCGCGCACGAGCGGGTCGCCCTTGTCAACGCGCAGGATGGAGACCGGAACAAGCCTTGCGCCTGAGCCGTCTTCAAGATAGAGTCTCCAGATGGTATCCCTGCTGTCGAAGTCGTTCCACGACTCCTCCGGCGTATAGACCGAGATGAAGAACTCGTTATACTTGTCGGCCTCGCCAAGCTCGCGCTCCAATAGCGACCTGGCATAGTCCTCGTCAAGCTTATACGCCTTCGAGTACCTGCTGACGTAGGAGGTTATGTACGAGGGGTCTTTATACGTGGCGCTCATGTATATCTTGGCGTCGAGACCGTCGAAGACCTTGGTGGAGCGCGTCCAGCGCGAAAGGACGTCGGAGTATTCCGGCTCCGGCGCCGGCTTTACGCCTCCGCAGCCGGTAATGAGACAGAAGGCTGCGATAATCGTCACGAAAGCGCCGCGCATGGAGCGTCCGTTGCCCTTGCATAAAATTGCCTGAGCGCCGGTAAACGCTCGCGTCAGACCGCGCGCGCCTACATCATCACATCCCTTAACGAATTCCGCGTTCCGCATAGCGCCTCCACAGCCTTTAACGCCAGTCCCTACCGCCTGTCCCCGCAACGTTATTGCGCAAGCCTTATGCCGAGATTGGCGACGCTGGCGGCCCTCATCGGCTCAATGCCAAGCCTGTAAGTAGTGCGCAACACATTGGGATTGTCCATCATCGACCCGCCTCTCATTGAAAACCACGTCGTATATATCATATTGAGCGGGTCTCTCTTGGAACTCCTCTCATAGTAGTCAAAATCAAAAAAGTCTTCCATATATTCCCATACGTTGCCTGACATGTCATAGAGACCGAGCCCGTTTGGTTTCTTCTTTTTCACGTCTTGAGGCACGCCGTCTGAATTATCGGCGAACCACGCGTAATCCGGCAGGTCTTCTTCATTGTCCGAGCCGGCCCAACGCATCTTTTTACCGCCGTCCCGCGCCGCGTACTCCCACTCAGCCTCGGTAGGCAGGCGATAGAATCCGCCGGTAAGCTTGTTAAGCCTCTTGATAAACTGTCTGAGCCTGCGGGGCGTGACATTGGTTACCGGTTTTTCAGGCCCCAGATAGATGCTCGGGGCATTTCCCATCACGGCCAGCCACAGGTTCTGCGTGACCTCGGTCTCGGAAAGATAATAATTCGATACGCAAACCGTATGCGCCGGTCTCTCGTCCTCGTCTCCCTCGCCGGTCCAGTCACCCATCTCAAAGCACCCGCCCTTTATATAAATCATCTTGAAGGGAGGCAACTCGCTCTTGTCCTTTACCTGGGCAGGTATCCAACCGAGGCGTATGAGTTCTTCCGGGGTAAGAGGCGCCCTCCTTTCCTCCGCGGCAGACGGCACGTCCCCTTCATCACCAGTGTCCGCCCCATCCTTAGTCTTTGCCGCATCATCTGCGGCCTTTGAGCCTGCGGCGTCCTTGCCGGTCTCAGGCGTCGTTGATACTTTCTGCTTGACGGCGGGCTTTGTCTGTGCCGCGGCAGGCGCCGTCCCGGACTTCGTCTGATCAGCCTTATCCGCCGCAACGGCCGCAACGGTTACGAAGACCATCAGCACGGTCATAAATATCGCCGCGACGATGGCCTGTCTTTTACCATATAAGGTTTCAAGGATACCATTATTGTCCACGTCACAACCTCCATAAGGCCGGATTATTTAAAGAGCACCAGTTGAGGGACGTCCTTGTCCTGAGAAATCTCAACCGGATAGTTGCGCGTAAAACACGCGTCACAGAACGAGGCCCCCGCGCCAGAAACCGCGCCGTAGAGCCCTTCGACGCTCAGGTAGCCGAGCGAATCGGACGTGATGAAAGCGTTTATCTCCGCAACCGTCTTCTCGGCTGCGATAAGCTCGCTTGCGCGCGGGGTGTCGATGCCGTAGTGGCAGGTCGAGATGGTAGGCGGGGAACTGATGCGCATGTGCACCTCTTTCGCGCCCGCCTCGCGTATCATCCTGATGATCTTGCGCGATGTAGTGCCCCTTACGATGGAGTCGTCCACCACGACGACGCGCTTGCCGCGTATGACGTCTGCTATCGCGTTCAGTTTTATCTTGACGCCGAAGTGTCTTATCGAATCCTTGGGCTCTATGAACGTCCTGCCCACGTAATGATTCCTTACTATGCCCATCTCAAACGGAATGCCGGATGCCCTTGCGTAGCCTATGGCCGCGGGCACCCCGGAGTCGGGAACGGGAATAACCACGTCCGCTTCAACCGGATGTTCGGCCGCAAGCCGCTCGCCGAGTTTCTTTCTGACCGCGTAGACGTTCGAGCCGAAGACCGATGAATCCGGCCGGGCAAAGTAGATGAACTCGAAGACGCACGGTTTTGGCTTGACCGGGTTGCGGCCGAACGGGAAGAAGGAGACCGGCTCGCCCTTCCTCGCTATTACAAGCACCTCGCCAGGTTCGATATCGCGGACGAACTCTGCCTCTATAAGGTCGAACGCGCACGTCTCCGAGGCCACGACATACGCCCCGCCCTTGTGCCTGCCCAGCGACAGGGGCCTGAACCCGTACGGGTCGCGCGCCGCTATCATCGTCTCGTCGGTCAGAAAGAGCAGCGAATACGAGCCCTTTATCTCCTTGAGGGCGAAGGTTATCCGGTCTATGATGGTGTTCTCGTAACAGGAGGCGATAAGATGGATGATGATCTCGGTGTCCATCGAGGACTGGAAGATGGCCCCGTGCGCCTCGAACTTGTCCCTGAGGAAGGCCGCGTTGACAAGGTTGCCGTTGTGAGCCACGGCAATGCTGCCGCGGGAATAATCGACTACAAAGGGCTGTGCGTTACGGACGTGCGATGCGCCGGTGGTCGAGTATCTGACGTGGCCCACGGCAGAGTCACCCTTAAGGCGGGCGAGGACGTCGCTGTGAAAGACGTCGCCGACGCGCCCCATGTCCTTGTGAAAGTTGAGCCGCCTGCCGTCGGAGACGACTATCCCGGCGCTCTCCTGCCCCCTGTGCTGCAGGGCGTATAGGCCGAGGTACGCGATATTGGCCGCCTCAGGGTGGCCGTAGATGCCGAAGACCCCGCACTCGTCATGAAACCTGTCGTCGTCCAGGGCGATATCGGCAACCCATGCGTCCTGCTCGTTGACCTTCATGCGACTCCCTGTAGGTTATTATAATATATGGGATACGGCCTGAGATGGACGCCGGAAATAAAAAGACCTACGGCTTTACCGCTCCCCGTCTTATTCGTCCTGAAACCGTCCCTCATCCGCCCGCCGTCTCTCCATGCCCTGCGCCAACCGTGCTACCCTGCCGCCATCTCTCCCAGATACCGGCCGAACGCAAACGCCCATGCCTCTTTAAGCCCGGCCACCGGCATGTCTATCAGCCCGTTGATCACCAGAGACCCGCCGCCTGTCCTACCTATAGCCTCGCACGGCACGTCAAAGAGAGCTGTGACGGTCTTGAGTTTCTCAAGGTCATCCGGCCTGACGCTGACTATGATGCGGCCCGAAGACTCGCCAAAGAGGAACTCGTCCGGCCGCTCTGATGCGCCTATAACGTCAATGACCGCGCCTATAGCGCCGCCCGGATTGAAACACGACTCCGCAAGGGCCGGGGCCAGACCGCCGTCCGAGATATCGTGCGCAGATACTATTATACCAGCCTTGATGGCGGCCATACAAGCGTCAAGGAGCCTCTTCTCCTTTGCAAGGTCTATCTCAGGCAGCACGCCACGTTCAAGCCCGTGCATCACCTTTAGATACTCGCTCCCTGCAATAGAAGGCGCGCCGTGGCCGATGACCGCTATGACATCGCCTTCGGCCGCGAACCACTGAGTGCGATGGTTGGCGAGCCCGTCGATAAGCCCGACCATGCCGATGGTCGGCGTCGGATAGATGGATACGCCGGAGGTCTCGTTATACAAGCTGACGTTGCCGCCAATGACCGGAACGCCGAGCACGCGGCAGGCCTCGCTTATGCCGAGTATGGCCTCTTTAAGCTGCCACATCACCTCAGACCGCTCCGGGTTGCCGAAATTGAGGCAATCGGTCAGCGCAAGCGGCTTGGCCCCGCTTACCACAAGGTTGCGCGCGGCCTCGGCAACGGCCATTGCCCCGCCCCTTGCAGGGTCGAGGTAACAGTACCTGGAGTTGCAATCAACCGTCATGGCAAGGGCCTTGTCAGTGCCCTTTATCCTCACGACCGCGGCATCGCTACCCGGACACGTCACGGTGTCAGTCCTGACCATATAATCATACTGACGGTAGACCCACTCCTTGCTCGCGATATTCAAAGACCCGACGAGTTGCTTGAGCGTCTCGTTATAATTCGCCGGAAGTTTAATCGAATCTATATCAAGCGTATTGACCGAGTCCTGCCATGCCGGTCTTGCAGACGGCCTGTCATATACCGGCGCGCCGTCGGTCAGGGCGGTGACGGGAATACATGCCCCGACCTTGCCGTCTTCTATAATCGTAACCATCTTATCGCCGGTCACGCGGCCTATCACGCTGCATTCAAGGTCCCATTTGGCGAATATCTCGTTCACTGCGGCCTCTTTGCCCTTCGCAACGACCATCAGCATGCGCTCCTGCGATTCCGAGAGCATCAGCTCGTAGGCCGTCATCCCATCTTCGCGCCGCGGCACCTTGTCCGCGTCTATCTCAATTCCCACGTTGCCGCGCGAGGCCATCTCAACGCTTGAGGACGTAAGCCCGGCCGCGCCCATGTCCTGAATCCCTATGACATAGTCGGTCGTATACAATTCAAGGCATGCCTCAAGCAGGAGCTTCTCAGCGAACGGGTCGCCCACCTGTACCGTAGGCCGCCGCTCTTCACCGCCGTCGCCGAATACGTCCGAGGCCATGACCGCGCCGTGTATGCCGTCGCGGCCGGTGCGCGAGCCGACGTAGATTACAGGGTTACCCACGCCTGCCGCAATGCCTTTAAAAATCCTGTCCTTCCTGACCAGGCCTGCGGTCATGACATTGACAAGGCAGTTGCCGTCGTAAGAGCTGTTGAACGAGACCTCGCCGCCCACCGTCGGCACGCCTATGCAGTTGCCGTAACCCGCGATTCCGGCAACCACGCCTGAGACAAGATACTTCGTGCGCGGATTATCCGGCGCGCCGAAGCGCAGGGAATCAAGCACGGCAATCGGCCTTGCGCCCATCGTGAAGATATCGCGCAGGATGCCGCCCACGCCCGTTGCCGCGCCCTGATAAGGCTCTATGAAAGACGGGTGGTTGTGGCTCTCCATCTTGAAGGCGCAGGCAAGCCCGCCGCCGATGTCCACGATACCCGCGTTCTCGCCCGGCCCCTGCAATACCGCTTTGCCCTTTGTGGGGAAGTTCTTGAGGTGCCGCCTCGAGGACTTGTATGAGCAGTGCTCGCTCCACATGGCTGAAAAGATGCCGAGCTCGAGGAGATTCGGCTCGCGGGCCATGACCTTCTTTATCTCATCGTACTCGGCAAGAGAGAGGCCGTGGTCTTTGATTGTCTTTTCGGTGATGGTCATTATGTTATTCCTATAGATACCGTCTTAGGTGTTCAGTCAAAATTTTGCACTTGGTCGAATCAAAAGACTTGCTGGTTTCGTCATTCCCGCGCAGGCTGGAATCCAGAACGCAACAAAAGACAGGATTCGTCTCCGGATGTCTTCGCCGGGGATTGAGATATCGGGAATGACGGACAAACCCCGTATCATCCGCCATATACGCATTCCCCATTTTTGGCATATTCCGAAATAAGCGAATCCTCGTTTGCAAGCTCCGCGTCTGTTTTCGTGATTATATCGAAAGACACCATAAACTTCCTGATTGCCGATATCTCGGCCTCTTTGGTCATCCGAGCCCTTTCGAGCATATCCTTCCCCTCAAAATCAGCCGATACGATTATTATGTCAACGTCGCTTTCCGCCGTTGCCGCGCCTGTTGCATGCGAGCCGAAAAGTATTATCCTTGATACGTTAACGCCGTTCTTTTCCAGCCGCTTCTCCATGAAATTTATGGCTTCTATAATTCTGTTTTCAACCATTGCAGCGCCTCCCCGGTCTTTTCAAGCATCTCCCTGACCAAATCCTTGCTATAAGACCCCGCCATCTCATGCAAGTCGTCCGGATAACGGGTCAATACGCTCAGTCTGTTAAGATTAAAAAACCAATCTGATAATGTTGCAGGAACCTCAAGCCCTATCCTTTCTGACAGGAATATAAGGTTGTGAGACCTCGGCGGCATTGTGTCGAGCTTCTTATAATACAATCCCTTCAATGCCTTCTCGATGCAGAGATGACACATAAAAACAGCGTGTATATATCTTGCGTTCTCATAGAGCACTTGCGCAGTCTTTAAATCATAGTCAGCTTGTCTGAACCACTCTTCCGGTCTCTTTGACATGTCACCCCATAGCCAGAAATTGAGGAGAAGTCGATTTTTCTTTAATACATTCTATCACGCCAAAAAAACGCTGTTCTTTGCCGCGCTTGTCTACCCGAACCTCGCCTTGAAATAAAGTATGACGGCACAGAGGACGAAGGATACGCCGTTGGCCGCGATTATCGGGATATCGCGCAGGATGATGCCGTAGGCCATCCATAACGCTATCCCCAGCACAAGCATTATGAACATATAACCTGAGATGTCGCCGGTGTGGCGTGTCTTCCATGCCTTTATCACCTGCGGCAGAAAAGATACTGTGGTGAGTGTTCCGGCGGCAAACCCAAGAAGGGTAGTCAACTCCATCCGCAATCCCTTTCCTTATTTATGACCCATGCGAAGGCCAATTACCATGCCGAAAGCCGCCTCATGACACAGTCTCATATCTTATGGCACCAACCGTGGGTGTCCGGCTCGTCCCCATACTGGATACCGGTGATATGCTCATACACCTTATGAGAGAATTCGCCAATCCTGCCGTTATTTATCACGATTTTACGCTCACCGTGCGCAATCTCGCCCACCGGAGATATGACCGCGGCAGTGCCCGTGCCAAAGACCTCGCGCAATGTGCCGCTATCGGAAGCCGCGATAAGCTCGTCAATGGATATGCGCCTTTCCACCACCTTCATACCCCACTGCCGGGCGAGTATCATGACGGAATCGCGCGTTATGCCGGAAAGCACCGAGCCGGTAAGGCTGGGCGTTATGAGTTCGTCATTGATGAGGAAGAAGATGTTCATGGTGCCGACCTCTTCGATATACCTGCGCTCCACACCGTCGAGCCAGAGCACCTGAGTAAACCCCTTCTTCTTCGCCTCGTTTGCGGGCAATATGCTCGCCGCATAGTTGGCCGGGGTCTTGGCCTCGCCAAGCCCGCCGCGCACGGCGCGGACGAACTCGCCGGATGTCATAAGGCTCACCGGGTTCAGCCCCTCTTTATAATACGCGCCAACCGGAGACGTGATTATCATGAACCTGTAAGTCTCCGAGACCTTGACCCCGAGGTAGTTATCGGTCGCAAAAACGAACGGCCGGATGTATAGCGAAAAACCGTGCTTCTTCGGCACCCACTCCCTGTCCAGGCGCAGCAGTTCCGTAAGCCCGGACAAGAAGACGTCGCGGTCAACGGGCGGGATGCAAAGACGCGCGCCTGACCTGTTCAGCCGCGCCTGGGACGCCTCCGGACGGAAGACGTTTACCGTCCCGTCCTTTGTGTGAAAGGCCTTCAGCCCCTCGAATATCGCCTGCCCGTAATGGAGCGAGCACAGCGCCGGGGAAATCTGCATATCGCCAAAAGGGCAAATCCTCGGCGTCTTCCACTCGCCGCCCGCGTAATCCATCACGAACATGTGATCGGCGAAGATATGGCCGAACCCCGGGTCGTCAAGTATGCCCTTGACAAGCCTCGACCTGGCAATCCTGGTAATCTCAATGGCGGTCTTCAGCATGGTCGTCCCTCACCCCCGCAATGTTTATTCGTAATAAACCTCTGACCGGCTGCGTTCTTTTACGCATTCCTCCCCGCGACGAAAGGCGGAGGAAGACGAGCATCGTCAGGTCAAAATGCTGGAAGAGGCCGAGGCGTAAGCCAGAACCGCGCCCTCCCTCGACCTGATAAAATTGTAAAGGACGTTACGCCTGAACCGGGATGCGTAATAGATACTATGCAATAAAAACGTGCCCATTGCACGGACGTGCGGACGGGTCGTATACAAACATCTATAAAAATACCTCAAATCAACCCAAATAACAAGCCGATTTTCTCGACTATCGTAACATTATACAACTACGATGACGGATATTACTAACAACAGCCGCGCCCATGAAATAAAGCCGGAGGCCGCACAAAGAGGCCTGCCTGGGCCGCCCCTTACGACGCATCACCGTCTATCAAACCCCTGGCCTTTCTGAGTATCCCCTTCTCATCGTCGTATTTCATCGTCTCGATGGCCGAGTCTATCGGAAACCAACGCACATCCACGACCTCTTCGTCATGTTTGGACATATCGCCGCCCATGCACTCCATCAGAAAGAAGTAGACTATCTTGAAGATGCGCCTTGTGCCTTCTTCAGATTTGAAGGTAAAGAAATACTCTATGTGGCCGATTTTAGTAATTATTTTACCATCAAGGCCGGTTTCTTCCTTGACCTCGCGGTGCGCTGTGCGGGCAATGTTTTCGTGCGCCTCCACCTTGCCCTTTGGAAGGGCCCAGACCTTGCCGCCCTTGACCGAGATGAGCGCCACCTCAACGCCCTCGGCCGAACGCCTGTATATGACGCCGCCCGCGGAAAGCTCTCTATCCGTATCCATCGAGTCCCCTTCTCAGAGAGACGGCTTCTTCCCGCCCTCTGACCTGGCCTTGCACTCCACGCACGACCCGGCAAAGGGCATTACCTTGAGCCTCTCAAGGTCAATCTCCCGGCCGCACTCGACACACGCGCCGTAAGTGCCTTCATCAAGTCTCCTGAGGGCGTCTTCGAGCGCCTCAAGCTCTTTACGGCGCATATCCGCAAAGACAAGCCCCTTGTCTTCGATGATATCGAGCGTGGCAAGGTCTTCCAAATCCTGCGGACTTGAGAACTGCTCGCCGTATTCCTTGCCAAGCTTCTTGAAGACATCCTCGCGAAGGGCGGCCCACATGCGCCGCTTCTCTTCTACAAGGACATCCCTTAACCTTACCTGTCTGTTGCTCTCCTTATTCGGCATATATGCCTCCTCTAACCGCCAATAACCGGTTACGGCTGCGTTAACCACAGGCCGTGCGCAGAATTTCCGGAAGCCTTAGCAGGTTGAAGCCCTGCGCTACGGATAGACGATACATTAGGATCTCCGAGCCGCGCCGTCAACACACTTCTGTTGCGTCAGGAGTTTCCGCCTGACGCCCGGCCACGCGCCATCGGGAGGAAACTCCCGACGGCACGAGAATCAACACACAGGATACTCGCCGCGCGAAAGCGCAGCGGTAAAGGCGGCTATGCCTGAGATATGCCCCTCTACGACGGCCTCGACGGCCTTGCGTATGACAACGGGTTCACGCCGTCCCTTTGGCACGAGCTTTACGTAAATCTCCTTCGGCCTGTCAATGGGCGCTCCTATCTGGCTCAGGAGCCAGACATAGACCTCTTTCAACCCGTCCACGCGCTCGTATATATCGTGCGCAATGCGGTGAGCGAGTATCGAATATATCTTGCCCACGTGACTTACCGGGTTTTTTCCGGCGGCGGCCTCCGTGCCCAGGGGGCGGGCAAGCGAGATGACGCCGTTGACCCGGTTACCTCTGCCAACCTGGCCTGAATCGCCGTCCTCGGCCGAGGTGCCCAGCACGCTCAGATAGGCCCCTGCCTCGCCCAGCCCCTTTTTGTCCAGCGTATTCAGGTTTACCTTGACGTTGTCGAACGGAAACCGGCGCGTAAGGCCCTGTATCTCGCGCAGGAGCGCCTTCTTCCTGTGAAAATACTCTTGCTCGTCTTTTATAAGCCGCGCCTGAAGCGGGCAAGCGACCGTGATATCAAGGTCTCTACCATTCCTTATGCCCATCACCTTGACGTCCGTGCCCGTATCCGGAAACCTCATCTTGAAGCCGGGCGAGTTGATAAGCCGCTCTACCCTGTAGACCGCGTCCTCAGTCGGCGTAACCGGGGCGCAGCCCACGGCGGCGGAGGTATCGTTTGCGCCCCTGACGTGGCCCGGCCTCATAAAGATATCGCCGAGCTCGATTGAGCCCGGCGCAAGGGCCACTCGTATCCGAAGGTCTGTTGCTGGGTCTATCATGGGAAGGTTTGCGCTGAACCAGCCTGTCACGGCCTCTGTCGCAATATCGACGACCGGAATCTTCCTGCGGCCAACGCTGAAAGTCGCCCTGTCGCCGATAATCAGCTCCATCGGCCTTACAACCTTGCCGTAACCGAAACCCTTGCTCACCTGCCCGGCGATAAGAAGCCCCTTATCGATATTGTGATGACAGACCTGACCGAAGGTCTTCATATACTCGCGGCTGAGCGCGATGGAGACCGCCTCCATAGAAGCGTCGCAGATGGAGTCGGGATGCCCCGTGCCCTTCCTCTCGACTATCTCCACGGCCTGCTCAGCCACGGACGGGCCTTTTACAAGCTCAATGGTTGGTTTGCGCATCATAATGCCTCACATCTTTCCCCTCGCCTTATCCCCGTCAGATACACACTGGGACAAGTTTAAGGGGAGGCCGGGAGGGGTTAATCTTCAAGCGATTTAGCACTAACGGCTAACTCCCCCTGCCCCCTCTTTAATAAATAGGGGGTTCAGTCTTTTCTCCTCCCCTTATCTAAGGGGAGTCACGTGGATAATCAGGGAATCCGGCATCCCTTTCGGGGTTCAGTCTTTTCTCCTCCCCTTATTTAAGGGGAGGCCGGGAGGGGTTAGCGTTACATCCCGCCCTTCTTCGCATACCGCTCAATCCTGCTGTAGATGCAACCGCAATACTTCTGCCTGTACAGCCCCATCGCCCTTGACTCGTCTATCCCAGCCTGCCACCCGCCCCTGAAATCAGCGTAATAAAACGGCACCCCCAGGCGCTCCCCAATCCCGGTTCCGGCCCGCCTTATCTCGTCATGCGCCTGATATCTGCTGTACAGGAGCGAGCTTGTAAACGCGTCAAACCCCGCCTCCTTTGCCGCCTTTGCCGTCGCCTCAAGCCTGACGGAGTAACAATAGACACACCGCTCGCCGTGCGCCGGGAATTTTATAATTTCAGGAGTCCTCTGCCCGCTGCCAGTGGGTCTCTTTACACCCCCTGCCGTTTCCAACTCACCGTTGGAAACGCGCGCATCATTGCCGAGCGAGGCCTTCATCTCCCTTATGAACTCAATAGCCTTATACTCTTCATTATATAACATTTTAACGGAAAGGAGCGCGCTCAGGGTCTTTACAGCCTCAAGGCGCCTCCTGAATTCGGCAAGGGGGTGTATGTTCGGATTATAAAAATAACCCCAAACCTCGGCATTCTCGCCGAGCAGGGCCTTTAACGGGAATATCGAACACGGCCCGCAACAGACGTGGCAGAGGATTCGGGAAGGGGTCTGATTTGAAAAAAGATTGAAGTTCACGTTTTTTCAGGGCTAAAGCCCTGAGCTACAGGAGACAAGGGTTTTCAGCTTGGATAAAAAAGGCAAACTCTTTAACCTCCCCTTTTGAAAAAGGGCTCATCCTTTAACATCCCCTTTCGAAAAAAGGTCTTGGGAAGCAACCTTTCCGTGGCGTCAGGAGGAAACTCCTGACGCCCTGTGCCCTTGCGGTCGGGAGGAACCTCCCGGCGGCACAAACATTCTTCCACTTTAAAACAGTAAGCTTTTCACCTGCCGCCCGCCCTCTTAATCGTATAGACCGCCGAGGCCTCGGTCCAGTCCGCAGGCTCAAGCGTGCCGAGCCTTCTTATAAGGTCGCTTATCATGCCTGTAGATTTTGCGTCGTAGACCTCAAACATCCCTTCCTTGAATCCGAGAGAGATAATCTCCTCTTTTTTCCGTGTCGCCATGACCTTGACCGTCTCCTCGGCGCTGTCGCCCTTGAACCCCGGCAGGAACGCGGCCTTGAGGCTGACGCCGCTGTCCGTCAGCGGAAATTGATAGGCAACGCCAGGCTTGACAAGGTTGTCCCGGTTCAACGAATTCGGGAAAAGGAGCGTTACCGAGCCGTCAGCGGCTATCACGAATATATAGACGTAGGCGTCCTTATCCGCCTGATAGAATATCCTGACCTCGTCGCCCTCGTTCAAGACCGGCTTCGACAAGGCGAGCTTTATTGAAAAACCCTCGCCCTTCTCAGGATAGACCGGCTGGACAAGGGCTTTTACCATCACGCGATATATGTCCTTGTCCTGCTCGTCGCGCCACTCGCGCACCACCTCGACCTTCTCTATCCTTCCCCTTACAGATGCGTATGTCAGGTCTTCGGCAAGCTGGTAATTGGCGACAACGGAATGAGATTTTACAAACGTGCCCACCGCCTGCTCGATGGCGTTCCTTTCCGCGTCCTTCCTTGCCCTTGCCTTTGCCTCGATGCCGGTCTCAGCCTCTCCGGCAACGGCCGAGCCTTGCGCCTCTACCCAGATTGCCGTAGGCTCAATAGCGTACGCCCTTACGGAAAAGAAAAGCATGATTATTATAAAGAGTTTTTTCATGTCGATAACGCGTCCTTACCATTGTCAGGAGAGAACATCTGTGTGACTCGTTAGCCCCCTCATCCCTACCTTCTCCCCAAGGGGAGAAGGGGTCAGCCTCTCATCTTGACCTTCCTTTATCGTTCCCACGCTCCAGCGTGGGAACGAAGCCCCGGACGCTCCGCGTCCGGTAACGACTCGTGCGGGTTCAGTGAATGTGGCGTCAGGAGTTTCCTCCTGACGCCTTACGCCACATCTTCATCTCAGTTGCATGCCCTGTCCACCCGCCGGAGCGAACATTTGCGGCGACTGCTCGTTGTTATATGCCTTTCTGGCCGTGCGCGTGACATTGGGTTTCAGATATTCAAACAACTCAGCCGTATCAATCCTGTTGTCTCCGTTTGCGTCGGCCTCGCCTTTCAAGCCCTTCAGAAAGAAGTATGTAAACAACCCATGCCCCTTCTCATCATAAGTCGAAGATATCTCGTCGCCTGAAGACGCTGACAAGACCGTCATGTTCCAGGGTAACGATTTGACATCTTTGTCAAGGTTCATCACAAGAGGCCTTGCGCCTTTTGCTATGACCGACCTGCCGCCCGCGCCGGAAAAGCACGAGTCCATTGCAACAACGATATTCTTTGCCGGAAGTTTCCCAAGCGCGTCATAGAGCCGCTTTATCGAATACCCGGTCTCTTCAATAAAGGCCGGGTCTGCGTCATATGGCACAAGGAAGGCGTCCCCTGTCTTCGGGTTCGGCGCGCCGTGGCCCGAATAATAAACAAAGACCGTCCCGTCCTTTTCAACGTTGTTTAGCAGCCACTTCTCGAAGTATTTTGCAAAATCTACGTTTGTTGCATGGTCGTTTATGAGCGTTACGACGTTCACTTCGGGATAGCCCATGACCTTTGTCAGATACTCTGTCATGACCTGCGCGTCATGCTCGGCGTAATCGGCCTTCGGGAGGCTCTGGCGATATTGCTCTATGCCTATGACAATGGCGTAGGCGTTTTTGTTTATTCCTATCCGTATAACGGGAGGTTCGTCAACATCCGACTTGACGACGTTTTTCCCATCGACAGAAGAGACAGAAGACGCAAGATTGTCATCCTTTACATAGGGCTTTTTGTCTCGATATTCCACAGCTTCTCTTAACAGTCTTACTATAACGGTTTTGCCTCCGGCATGAGCGGCCATCAGCGGTGTATTGCCCGTCTTGTCCACGATACCGGGGTCAGCGCCTTTTGAAAGGAGAAGACGCACCATATCCGCATTACCCTTGAATACGGCCCAATGCAAAGGAGTATCGTTCGCAATATCCCTTGCATTCACATTCGCCCCGCGTTCTATAAGGAAACTGACGGCATCCACGCGGCCACTGTCAGCAACGGCATAATGCAAGGCGGTGAGATTCGCCATATCACTTGCATTTATATCCGCGCCTGAGGCAATAATCCGCTCCATCTCTCTTGTATCACCTTCCTTTGCCGCGTTAATGAGAGGTGATGCGCATCCTGCAAAGAGCATGGCAACGACAAGAAGAAACAAAAAAGCAATCCTGCATGTTCCGGCCTTCATATTACAACCTCACTCCGTGCCGTCGGAAGCTTCATCCTGACGCCATCTGCCGTTGCCGCCGGGAACATACTACCGACTGCAAAAAAATCACACTGCATCCTTATCCATTTTCCTGTGGCGTCAGGAGTTTCCTCCTGACGCCCTGCCCCGCGCAGTCGGGAGGAAACTCCCGACTGCACAAAAAAACATCCCCCTCAACCCAGCCTTTTCCCCAAGGGAAGAAGAAACCACCTAAAACAACCCGCCCTGCCCACTATCGTTCTCGCGGGGCCTGTTATACGGCCTTCCCACGTGCGCGTAAGCGATCGGCGTGGCGACGCGGCCGCGGGGGGTGCGGTTTATAAAACCTTCCTGAATGAGAAACGGCTCGTAAAGGTCTTCTATGGCGTCACGCTCCTCCTGCAAGGCCGCGGCAATGGCCTCGACGCCGACCGGGCCGCCGTTGAACTTGTCTATTATGGTCAGGAGTATCCGTCTGTCCATCTTGTCAAAGCCCTTGGCGTCGATTTCCAGCATGTCGAGGCCGCCGTGGGCCACTTCTTTCGTTATTACGCCGCCCGCCTTGACCTGCGCGAAATCGCGCACGCGGCGCAGCAACCTGTTGGCAACGCGCGGGGTGCCGCGAGACCTTGAGGCTATCTCAACCGCGCCGTCCGGGGTTATCTCTATCTTCAATATGCGCGCCGAGCGCGTGACGATTGTGGCAAGGTCAACGGCGGTGTAAAGGTCGAAACGCAGGACAACGCCGAAACGATCGCGCAGAGGCGATGTTAAAAGCCCGGCGCGGGTCGTCGCGCCGATGAGCGTAAAGCGCGGGATGTCGAGGCGCACGGAGCGGGCCGAAGGCCCCTGGCCTATGATGATGTCGATGTGGTAGTCCTCCATAGCGGGATACAGGATCTCCTCTATGGCGTTGGACATGCGGTGTATCTCATCTATAAAGAGGACGTCTTTCTGCTCGAGGTTGGTGAGTATCGCGGCCAGGTCGCCGGCCTTTTCAATGACCGGGCCTGAGGTGGTCTTGACGTTGCTCTGCAACTCGTTTGCGATGATATGCGCCATCGTCGTCTTGCCGAGTCCGGGCGGGCCGTAGAAGAGGACGTGGTCAAGGGCCTCGCCGCGCGCCCTGGCTGCCTCGATATAGACCTTGAGGTTCTCCTTGAGCTTATCCTGCCCTATAAAGTCGTCGATAAGGCGCGGCCTCAGAGTCTCCTCGAAACGGTCTTCCTCCGGCAACCTTGAAGGCATCATGTCACGGTCGGTCATCATGCGTCCTGTGCGTTATTTCGTCATTTAGACTGTATCAGGGCTTCAGGCCCGATACCGCGCGTCCCGCATACATTTATTCAGGGCAAATCCCCCCGCCACTTGTGCGCTAACGTTGTGTCGTGTGCGCTAACGCAATGTCTTTAGCGCCTTTAGCGCCACGCCGCCTGGCGTGGGGCGACCCCCTTTTTCAAAAGGGGAAGTTTAAGCCCTGAGCTGCAACGAGGCCTACTTCTTAGACAGGAGCCTCAATGTCTCTTTAAATAGCGGCTCGAACTCGCAATCGGCCCCGATGATAGAGCGCGCCTTTTTCACGGCCTCGCCCGAGTCCGCGTTCTTGTATCCGAGGTTCGCAAGGGCGGAGATCACGTCGCTTGCGAGCGCATCCGGCCGCTCCAACGGAGCAACAGCCGTAATAAAACCCTTTACCTTATCCTTCAACTCAAGAATGAGCCTTTCAGCGGACTTGGCGCCTATGCCGGGTATGGCGGTAAGCCGCGCCTTGTCTCCTGTAGATATGGCAGAGATGAGTTCGCCTACGCCGATGCCTGATAAAATATTGCGCGCAAGACGCGGGCCGACGCCGGATGTGCCTATGAGCAGACGAAATGCCTCCAACTCATCGGGCGTGATAAAACCAAAGAGTTGAATGGCGTCTTCCTTGAGTTGGGTATACACGTTGAGGGTTACTGGATGGCTTACTTCCGGCAGTTTGTAAAACGTCGAGAGCGGGATGACGCACTCGTAGCCCACGCCGCCCACGTCAATTATGACGGACTCCGTGGATTTGCGGATAAGCCTTCCGCTCAGCAGTGCTATCACTAAATCCCCCCAGCCCCCCTTTTTCAAAGGGGGGGAATATAAAATTCCACCCTACTCCCCCTTATCAAGGGGAGAAGGAATCTCTGAAAACTCCTCTTTTATCGTTGCGAAGACTCAGGCCTGAAGGTCTGAGCTACTTATACTTACCACGCATACCGAATAATCAACCCTACCCGCGCCCGACGTTCGCGTCCAGACCCGGACGATGATGGTTGATATGGCAGATCGCAACGGCCATTGCGTCAGCCGCGTCAGCTTTCGGCACGGCGTCGGTTTTGAGGAGCAGTTGAATCATCTTCTGCATCTGGGCCTTTTCAGCGTTGCCGTAACCGGTAGCGGCCAGCTTGACCGTCTTGGGCGTGTACTCGAAGAGCGGCAGGCCGTAGACGGCGGAGGCAAGGAGCGCGACCCCCCGGACGTGTCCGAGTATAGATGCGCTCCGTGCGTTCTTTGCGAAAAATATCGACTCCACTGCAACGGCGTCAGGCCGGAACTCTTCGATAACGGCGTTGAGCCTCTTTGAGATTACAAAAAGCCGCTCGGAAAAAGGCATGGCCGGGTCAAGGGTCACCACGCCGTCCGTTACCGCCACAAGCCCGTTCCCGGCGGCCTTTTCAACGATGCCGTAGCCCAGCCTGATGCTTCCGGGGTCTATGCCAAGGACTCTCATACGGTTATCCGTTATCAGTTAGCGGTTATCGATTAGTGAAGCGCTAATTTCAGAGCTTCCTTAATTCTATTATCTGTCATCCTGAGAACTAGGGCATCTGGAATGACAGATTCTCCTGTACGTCGTGTGCGCTAACGTGTGTCTTTGGCGCCATTCCCGCGTGTTTCTGGCGGGAATCCAGTCTGTTGCACGCAATGGATTCGTCCCCGAATGCCTTAGTCCCCGACTTAGACATTCGAGGACGGACTAAGACCTCGGGAATGACAAATAAAGCTCTGTGGGCTGACCCACCAAAATGTGATTTGATGACTTATTTAAATGGCTGATCGTCAGGCCATCTCGGCCATATCCTCGTCCGACATCTCGAAGTTCGAATATACGTTCTGAACGTCGTCAAGGTCTTCGAGCGTCTCAAGGAGGTTCAAGACCTGTCTTGCCGTCTTGCCTTCCACGTTGACCGAGGTCTTCGGTATCATGGCGATATCCGCTGACGCGCACTTGATATCGGCTTCTTCCAATGCGGTCTTGACCTTGAAAAAATCCTGCGGGGCCGAGTAGACCTCGTAGATATTCTCGTCAATATTCGTTGCCACGTCCTCGGCACCGGCCTCGAGCGCCGCCTCCATGAGCCGCTCCTCGCTGACCGCGCCCATGTCAACGGTAAAGACCCCGCGCTTGTCAAAGAGATACGCGACCGAGCCGCTTGAGCCGAGACTTCCGCCGGAGTGCGTAAAGGCATGACGCACCTCGGATGCGGTCCGGTTCTTGTTGTCGGTCATATACTCGACGAGCACGGCGACACCGCCCGGGCCGTAGCCTTCGTACATCCCGTCTTCGTAGACTACGCCCGCAAGCTCGCCCGCGCCCTTCTTTATGGCGCGGTCGATATTATCGGCCGGAAGGTTATCCGCCTTTGCCTTGTCAACCGCCGTGCGAAGCCTGGGATTGCCGGAGATATCAGCGCCGCCGACCTTTGCCGCGACCATGATTTCCTTGACGAGCTTGGTGAACGTCCTGCCCCTCTTGGCGTCGGTCTTGGCCTTTTTATGTTTTATATTCGCCCACTTGGAATGGCCTGACATTGAAGCCTCCTCTAAAGGAATTACTCGTATAATCTTCTGAAGTCATGCGCGTATCATAAGGATTTTATTCTGATTAAATACCACAAAAGCCAAGTAATAGCAAACAGTTCCGCCGCGAAACGGCAATAAAGGGATACGTGTAAACTATTCAAAGAAGTCTTAATTAATATAGTCGAAATAAAAAAAAGCCCTTCGCTTGCGCGAGAGGCTATTTTCTGACCGTAATGCTTGGCCGTCGGTTTACCCCTGTTAAGAGGTTATCCTGCGAAGCTATGCTCCTTATTATGATAGCTGGGCAGGCATTTGTATGATATGAATGTATAATAATTCTCTAAAAATGAAATGTCAAGAAAAAAAGGAGGACTCGATGGCGGACGCGAAAAGGCTTACTCTGGGACTCGACATGGGAACAAACTCAATCGGCTGGGCAGTATTGACTCATGCTAAAGACGGTGAACCGTCCGGTGTTGCGGCGTGCGGCAGCAGGATATTTCTTGAAGCCGTTGACGCAAAGACGAAGGTGCCAAAGAATCAACAGCGACGAGAAGCGCGCGGGGCGCGTAAACTCACAAAGAGGCGCAAGATGCGTAAGGATGCAGTAACCGGCCTCCTTCTACGCGCCGGACTCCTGCCGCTGGACGCGACAGAACGCTCCGATATCTTTAATACTCAAGACCCTTATGTCTTACGTAAACGCGGCCTTGATGAGCTGCTCAAACCCTTTGAGCTTGGCCGCGCCGTCTATCACCTCTCTCAACGACGCGGCTTTCTCTCAAACAGAAAGAAGAAGGCAGAAGACGACGGAAAGGTAAAGACTGCCATAAGCGCGTTGCGCGTGGATATAACCAATGCCGGTTGCAGGACTCTCGGTGAATATCTCGCGTCACAACCTGTAAAGCGCAAACGCTACACAGACCGCGCGATGTACAAAGAAGAGTTTGACAGAATCATGACGGCACAAAAAGCACACCTTTCTGACATTCTGACAACGCCCTTTCGGGTTGAGTTGCACAACGCCGTCTTTTATCAACGTCCATTGAAGAAGCACCTCGTCGGAAAGTGCACATTTGAGCCAGAGCGCAGCCGCGCGGCATCCGCCACGCTTGAAGCCCAAGCCGTGAGATTCTTGCAGGACATAAACCACCTTACGCTTAAAAACCCGATTACGCACGAATACCGCAAGCTTGAGCCTGATGAGTTGCATAAACTCAAGAACATACTTGAGTACAAGGAAAAGTTGACATGGGCGGGAGCAAAAAAGGCACTTGGGTTGCACAAGAACGAGGTATTCAACCTTGAAGAGAACGAGATAAAAAAAGACCTCACTGGCAATCGCACTGCACACGCAATAATCAAGGCTATCGGTGAGCGCTGGAAGGAGATGAAGGATACGGAACGCAACAACCTTGTAACCGACATGCTGACCATAGATAACGTCGCTGGTTTTCTTAAGCGCATGAAGACACATTGGGGGTTTGATGAAGCGACGGCTGTAAAACTTGCAGAGACCGAGCTTGAAAAGGGTTACGCCCGCCTCTCTGTTCGCGCCATGCGCCGAATACTGCCACACCTTGAAGCAGGCATGATTTACAGCGACGCATGTGCCGCCGCAGGGTATGACCACGCCAACCCGAATAAAGCCGCAACAACAGGCACACTTCCCGAACCGGGAAACCTTCGCAACCCTGTCGTTCAGAAGGCGCTCTATGAAGCAAGAAAGGTCGTCAACGGTGTTATACGCGAATACGGGATGCCCGACGTCATCCGCGTTGAAATGGCGCGGGATATGAAGACAACGATGAAAGAAAAGAAACGTATTCAAAAAGAACAGAACGAGCGCAAGAAGAAGAATGAAGCGGCGCGCTTCAGGCTCAGCGCCGAATGGGGCATAGAAAACCCGTCCGGCGACGACGTTGACAAATACAATATGTGGGAAGAGTGCAAACAGACCTGCCCATACACCGGCGAGTCCATCTCGCGCGAGGCGCTATTTTCCGCAAACGTAGACGTCGAACACATCATCCCCTACTCGCGTTCATTAGACGATTCGTACATGAACAAGACCCTCTGCATGGCCGCAGAAAACCGCAACGTCAAGAAGAACATGACCCCGTATGAGGCGTATCACGCTGACGAGACGCGGTGGCAGGAAATCAACCAAAGGATACAGGCGCTGCCCTATCCCAAGCGCATGCGTTTCGAGCAAAAGGAGGTTGATACTAACGAATGTGTCTCGCGGCAGTTAAACGACACACGCTACATAAGCAAGGAGGTAGCGGCATATCTCAAGCAATTAGGCACAGAAGTTGAAGTAACGAAGGGACAGGCCACTGCCGCCCTGCGGCACAGGTGGGGGCTTAACAGGGTGCTCGCCCCGCCGGGTGAAGCAATAAAGAACCGCGAAGACCATCGCCACCATGCCATTGACGCCGTTGTCATTGCCCTTACTTCAAGACGTCTGTTTAGCAAGCTCTCGCGGCTTTCCGCGCGCTATGGCGGCGCGTCCATCTCCGAGCGTGGTTTTGCGCTCGAAAACCCTTGGCCAACTTTTTTCTCCGACGTCTGCGAAAAAATCGACGGCATGGTCGTCTCTCATGCATCGGCAAGGAAGATAAGCGGGGCGTTGCACGCTGGAACAGCAATGGGTTATCTCGAAGGCAGAGAGGTCTTTGCGTATCGCAAGCCCCTTGATACGTTCAATAAAGAGAAGCAGTTAGAAGATATCGGCGACAGGAAGATAAGAGAGATTGTAAAAGCGCGGCTTGACGAGCATAGCGGAGACTTTAAGGCCGCATTCGGAAATCTTAAGGAAAAGCCGCTCCTGCATCTTGAC
>JACRNO010000094.1 GCA_016234855.1 Deltaproteobacteria bacterium
CTGCACAAACATACTTTTTATTTGCACTTGAAAGAAACGGAATTCCGTTTCAATCATAGATGCGGTAACATGTATTTGGAACTGTTAAAACAGTTCCGAAAGACGCCCCTATAACCAACCTTTGCTTCCTAAGACCCTTTTCAAAGGGGGGGATTCAGCTTCGCTAAACCAATCCTCACCCCATGATCAAATATATGCCTGAGATATTCAGAATGACAGCTGCTGCCGGGTGGCTGGCCGGTGTCCTGGGCCTTGCCGGGTTCATCCCCTACATCATCTCTATCATACGCAAGGAGACGACGCCTAATCGGGCGACCTGGCTTATCTGGACGCTTGTCGGCGTCATGCTCGGCGGAAGCTACTATGCGGGCGGGGCAACCGATACAATCTGGGTCGCCGTGAGTTATGTTGCAGGCCCTTTTATCATCTTCATCCTCTCGATAAGACGCGGGGAAGGCGGGTGGACGGGCATTGACAAGGCCTGCCTTTTTACGGCAGCAGCAAGCGCCTTCTTCTGGTGGTTTACCGGCTCGGCCCTCATCGGGCTTTGCCTGAGCCTTCTCGCGGACGTCATGGGCGCGGCGCCGACCGTGGTAAAGGCATTTCGCAGGCCCGAAGGCGAGGACAAGTTAAGTTGGACGCTCTGGGCCCTTTCCGGACTAATAAACCTCGCTGCTATCGACGACTGGGCTGCGTTTTCAATCGTCGCATACCCTGCCTATATGCTCATTTGCGCGGGCACGGTGACGGCGTTACTCTACCTTCGCCACCCGGCCCCAAGACCATACCGGCCTGACGCCTCCGAGCCGTAAAGTATGGTTCACTACCGTAATTTTTCATTTTTTTCTGGCAAGAAAAAAAACATGGTATCCTGCCCCTGCTGCGTTAATTTCCCTTTTGTAAACATCGGAAAACTTGAATCCATAAAAATTCATAATGCCGCTGATAAACCTTAGCCACCGGTTGTTTTTGCTTAACCTGCCTAGTATATTCCCCTTTTTCATAGATAACGGCTCCATGATATCCGTAGCTATGATTTGATATCCGTTTTTCTTAAAAAAATCTTCAAGCAATTTTTTGGAAATAGCCGATGGCGCATGTAGCCGCAGCCCATCAAAAATTCTATCGTCCATTGTATTGTGCGCGGTAATAAATATGTAACCCCTATCGTTCACTGTCATATCAATCTTCTTCAGAATCTCAATAGGGTTATAGTAATAGTCTATACATTGTCCGAGTATCACCAGATCAAACCTCTCATTGAAGGTCATGGCTGCATCGAAATATTCAATCCTGATTTTTTCTCTTACCGGGCTATACATAACCATATCAGCATCCGGCTCTATCCCTGAAACGTGCTTACCCGCTTTATTAAATAAGCTAAGCAACATTCCCTTCCCGCATCCTATATCCAGGACATTCCTAATCCCGGCAATGTCAATTTTATCCGATAACCATTTAAAATAGTACGCCTGTATAAAATCCCCTTCATTGAACCGCGCTCGCATATATCTTTTGACCTTATCCGCCAGTGACACCGCATTCGAGCGGCCAGAAAAGATATATGAGAATTCCGGATTTTTGGTATCAAGACATACGGAGTCACAATTGGAGCATCTGTATGCGACGCCAATGTCAAGCTTTTTGTCGCAAATGGCCCTCCCCTCGAATTTACATAACCTGCATTTAATTGTCATGCCAGACCTACCCCACATACCGTTAGTATCGTAGGATAGTAGTGCTAATCCGCCCTAATGTCAAGATTTGATTCCGTCTTACTGTCCCTGTAAGTCTCCAGGCAATTCCTTTAGAATAATTACAAAATAGGAGGCTATAAGGTGCGAAATGATATTTCTCAACGGATTAAGAGTCTGCGACGGGCAATTAAATTAACTCAGAGTCAGTTTGCGGAACTTGTCGACCTGAGCGAAGATAGTATCGGCAAAATAGAAAGAGGCGTTACCATTCCGACCATAGACACTTTGTGTAAAATATCAGATGGCTTAAAAATTCCAGTATCCGAGTTTTTCGGCGAGGAAGAACCCATAAAGAAAAATCGCAACAAGGCGCTTTCTGATCTGATGAAGTATTTGAATTCCAAGACCTCGGACGATATAAAGCTAATTCATGAGATTGCCGTTAAGGTTCTGGAACGTAACGCAAAAGGATAAGCGGTGTTTTGTTTTTTGGTCAGTTCGTAGGACAGGTTGAGCTTCGCGAAGCCCATCACAAAGACTGGATTCGTCCCCGAATGTCTTCGTCGGGGATTAAGACATCGGGAATGACGGACAGTACAATAAAAAAGGGGCGGTCGTCTCTTGCTACCAAGACATGCCCGCCCTTCTCTCAGTTATGCCCTTATGCGGCGTCAGGAGGTAACTCCTGACGCCGCGGTAATGTGCCCTACTTCATCATCTCCTTCTTATCGCGCCGCATCTCGCGCTTTTCGTCCATCATCTCGCGCTTTTTCTCGTGCCGCTCCTTCATCTTCTTCATGTACTCCTCGTGCTCTTTGCTTATCTCGTCAAACCTGACTATCATACCCTCAAGCTTCGTCTTCTGCTCAGGGGTGAGCTGGTGGTTCAAATCCTTCATCATAACCATCATCTCCCTGACCATACCCATAATCTCGTGCATCGGCTTGTACGGCCCCTCGTGCCCGGAATCCATCATCTTCTCGTCCATCATCTTGCCGCCCATCATCTGCCCGCCCTGCGGGCCAGGGTCTGCGGCATAAGACGGCGCGACCGCAAAAAGCATTGCCGCGCCAGTAAGCCCTATGACATACGCCTTAATATTGATACCCATAATGATATGCCTCCTTTTAAAATAACATAAGGTTAACCTGCCGATTTGCCGCCGAACCGTCCCATGCAGCCACTGGTATGATTAAACCGCATTTCAGGGTATTGTCAATCGGCGCGCACGGGGAATCAGCCCTGCCTTTCCCTGCGCCGCATCTGATACCCCCTCCAGATGACGTATATGGCCGGCAGCACGCACAACTCAAGGAGACTTGAGGTGACCATGCCGCCGACCATGGGCGCGGCTATCCTCTTCATCACGTCCGCGCCAGTGCCCGCGCTCCACATGATAGGCACAAGGCCGGCGATGATGGCGCACACCGTCATGAGCTTGGGTCTGACCCTCATGACCGCGCCTTCCATGACCGCGGAGTCGAGGTCTGCGGGCGTACGCATACTGCCCTCGGCCAGGCGCCTCTTGTATATCTCGTCCAGATAGATGAGCATGACGACGCCCATCTCCGCGTCGAGCCCGGCAAGGGCGATAAACCCGACCGCCACTCCGATGGAAAAGTTATAGCCCAGTATATATAGTATCCACGTCGCGCCCACGAGCGAGAACGGGATGGCGAGAAGGACTATCAGGCACTCGGTCACGGACTTGAAGTTGAAATAGAGGAGGAGGAATATTATGACGAGCGTCAGCGGGACGATGACCTTGAGCCTCTCGTATGCGCGCTCCATGTACTCGTACTGCCCGCTCCATGTGATGTAATAGCCGGGCTTGAAACTGACCGATGACGCCACGGCCCGCTTTGCTTCGTCAACAAAGCCGCCGATGTCGCTATCGCGCACGTCAACGAATATCCACGTTGACAAAAGGGCGTCTTCCGTCTTGATGCCCGGCGGCCCCATCTTTATCCCGATATCGGCGACCTGCCGGAGCGGCACGCGCGAACCTGACATCGTCGGCACGAGCACCCTGCCAAGCTTGTCGATGTCGTCGCGCAGCTCGCGCTTGTACCTGACGTTTACGGGATACCGCTCCAGACCCTCAACGGTCATGATTACGTTTTCTCCGCCGATGGCCGACATTACCACTTCCTGTATCTCTTCGATACGCAGGCCATAACGCGCGGCCTTTGAACGGTCTATGCGAACGTCGATATAATAACCGCCCGTGACCCTCTCGGCATAAACGCTCGCTGCGCCGGGAACCTTCTTGACGGCCGCCTCGACCTCAAGCGCGGCAGCCTCAAGCCCGGCCAGGTCGCCCCCGAAGACCTTTATGCCGACGGGCGTGCGTATGCCGGTGGAGAGCATGTCTATGCGCGCCTTTATCGGCATGGTCCACGCGTTCGTGACGCCGGGCATTGATAACGCCTCGTTCATTTCCTCTATAAGCCGCTTCTCCGTCATGCCGGAGCGCCACTGGTCTTTGGGCTTGAGGTTTACAATAGTTTCGAACATCTCCAGCGGCGCGGGGTCTGTAGCGGTAAGGGCGCGCCCAGCCTTGCCGAATACGCTATCCACCTCAGGAAAGGACTTGATTATCGCGTCCTGGGTCCGGATAAGTTCGGCGGCCTTGGTAACGGAGATGCCCGGCAGAGTCACCGGCATATACATGAGCGTGCCCTCGTCGAGCGCGGGCATGAACTCGGACCCGAGCCTTGAAAACGGGAATACCGTTATAATCAGAAGCCCTGCCGCCAAAGCGATGGTAAGCGCCCTGGCCCGCAAAACGCGTTCGATGACCGGCCTGTAGATGCGTATGAAGAATCGCGACAGGGGGTTCTCATGCTCGGGTATGATGCGCCCCTTTATGAAGAAGACCATAAGCACAGGCACGAGCGTAATCGAAGCGAGCGCGGCCGAGGCCATTGCAAAGGACTTTGTAAAGGCAAGCGGCTTGAATAGCCTGCCTTCCTGCGCCTCGAGCGTGAATATGGGCATGAACGAGACGGTGATTATGAGGAGAGAGAAGAAGAGCGGCGGGCCGACCTCCTTTGCCGCTTGCTGAATAATCTCCCAGCGGGGCGCATCGGGCCGGGCGCGCTCAAGGTGCTTATGCGCGTTCTCTATCATGATAATGGCGCCGTCTATCATCGCGCCTATGGCGATGGCTATCCCGCCGAGCGACATGATATTCGCGTTTATCCCCATGAGATACATCACGATGAAAGAGGATAGTATGGCCACCGGCATCATAAGTATGGCAACGAGCGCGGAACGAAAGTGCATGAGAAAGACGATACACACGAGAGAGACGATGATTATCTCTTCAATAAGCTTTTCCCTGAGGGTCTTGATGGCATGGTGGATGAGCACGCTCCTGTCATATACCGGCCTTATCGTGACGCCTGGCGGAAGCCCCGCGGAAATCTCGTCCAGCTTCTTCTTTACGCCGTCTATTACGTTCAGCGCGTTCTCGCCGAACCTCATCACGACAATGCCGCCTACGGCCTCGCCCTCGCCGTTAAGCTCGGCAAGCCCCCGCCGTTCATCCGGGCCTGTCTCCACCCTGGCGACGTCTTTAATGCGAACGGGCGTGCCGGTAGCGTCAACCTTCAGGACTATCTCTTCTATATCCGGTATGTCTTTTATATAACCGAGGCCGCGCACCATGTACTCGCGCTCGCTCATCTCGACGAGCCTGCCGCCCACGTCGCGGTTGCTCATCTTTATCGCCTCGGTCACGTCGGAAAGGGACACGCCGTATGTTATGAGCCTGTTCGGGTCTATATTGACCTGATACTGCTTCACAAAACCGCCGATGGAGGCGACCTCCGAGACCCCGGGCACGGTCGTCAACTGATACCTGACGTACCAGTCCTGAATCGAGCGCAGCTCGGCAAGGTTGTAGCCCTTGCCCTCTATCGTATATTCATAGACCCAGCCGACCCCGGTGGCGTCCGGACCAAGTGACGGCACGACCCCACCGGGCAGTTTACCGGACGCGAAGTTGAGGTATTCGAGGACGCGCGAACGCGCCCAGTATATGTCTGTTCCCTCTTCAAAGATTACATAGACAAACGAGACGCCAAAGAAGGAATATCCCCTTACGACCTTGGACTTGGGCACGGCGAGCATGGCCGTCGTGAGCGGATAGGTCACCTGGTCTTCAACGACCTGGGGCGCCTGTCCGGGGAACTCCGTATAGATGATGACCTGAACGTCGGAAAGATCCGGGATGGCGTCTATCGGCGTGTGGTATAAGACCCACACGCCCCAACCGACGATAAATAACGCGCCGAGGATGACGATAAGCCTGTTGTTTATGGAGGATTCGATTATTCTTTTAAGCATAATTAGACCTAAGACCTTCAGGACGTGGACCCTGGTGGTGAGCAGAGTCTTTGTAGCTCAGACCTTCAGGTCTGATTTCGCAGCGCATCCAACATCCATTTAATCAGGGCTAAAGCCCTGAGCTACTCAAGACGACGCCTGTGCAGCTCAGGCCTTCAGGCCTGATGTCTCACGTCCAACAGCCATTTATCAGGGCTGAAGCCCTGAGCTGCACAAGAAACCGCTAACCGACATCCGATAACCGATAACCAAAAAACTAATGCCGGTGCCTTGCGGCCTCTGTCTCCCCGTTCTTCGCGCCTTCCAGCCCCTTAGTCTTATCAGGGGCATCCGTCTTCGCCTTACCGGACGCGCCCTCTTTTCCCGCGTTGCCGGACATCCCGTTGATTACGGCGTTGAGGCTGCTCTCGGAGTCTATGAGGAAACTCGCCGAGGTAACGACCCACTCACCCGGCCGGATACCGCTCTTGATTTCGCTGTAGTCGTCGGCCCGCGCCCCGGCCTTGACCTCGCGCACCTCGAAGGTGCCGTCGCGCCTGTCGACTATCACAAGCTGCCTTGTGCCGGTGTCTATGAGCGCGCTCTTGGGCACGGCCACGGCGTCACGCGCCGCCTCGACCGGTATCTCGACGTCCAGATACATGCCGAGCTTGAGCCTGTGGTCTTTATTCGGCAGGGCGATGCGCACCTTGGCCGTGCGCACCTCGGTGCTCGCGCCCTGCTCGTACCTGATGGAGCCCATGTGCGAATAGACGTGCTCTATCCTGCCCTTGTACCTCTCGCCTGAGGCATACGGGAGCGCCACGGTTACAACGTCGCCCGTCTTTATATACGGCAGTTCGTATTCATATACCTCTCCGTAGACCCATATTGCCGAGTGATCGATTATCTTGAAGAGCGTCTCTCCAGCCTCGATCTTCTGTCCCTCGACGACCATCTTCTCGGTGACGCTGCCCTCGGACGGCGCGTTGATGGTCATGGTGCGCGCGGGCTTCCCCGCCCTGGCAAGGCGCGCAATCTGGTCGTCGGAGATGTCCCAATACTTGAGCCTGAGCCTTGCCGCCTCAACAAGCGCATCCGCCCCCTTTTTTACCTCCGGGTATGGGCTGGCCTCCACCTTCTTCAAGGAGTTCCACGCAAGGAGATACTCCTCCTGCGCTGATACCAGGTCCGGGCTGTAGAGTTCCAGCAGTTTCTCCCCACGATTAACCATCTGGTCGGTGCGGTTGACGTAGAGTTTCTCCACCCAGCCGGAGACCTTCGCGTTTATGACAAAGACGTTCTCCTCCACCGGCTCGACCCTGCCGACGGTGCGTATGACGCGGCGCAAATCCCGCCTTGCAACAGGCTCGGACTTGACGCCTATCCGCTGAATCTTCTCCGCGCTTATGCGAACGATGCCCGGGCCGGTCTTTTCAACAACGGCCTCGTCCGCGTATACGGGCGCGTAATCCATGCCCATGTTGTCCTTTGCAGGCACGGGAGAGGTGACCGAAGGGTTCATGGGATTGCGGTAGTAAAGGACGGCGCGCGCCTTTACCGCTTGCGCCTCAGGCCGCGCTCCGTACCCGGAATAATAGAAGACGACCGCGCTGCCGACGGCAGCGCCGACTGCAAGGGCAATGATTGTCGTTACGAGACGCTTCATGGGACCACCTTATGGATAGAATGTTTAAAATACCTGTTGCCCTGAATTCCTCTACAAAGCAATATATAGATTCTATGTTCGATTACGCTACGCTAACTCAACCTACGGCCAGAAAAACACAATATATGGACAACCTGCTAAAAATCCTCCCCCACCGCCCTCTCAAGGGCCGCCACCTTTTTACGGTAATCGAGCAGGGTCCTGATATAGTCGAGCCGGGCCGTCTTGAGGGTGCGCTCCGTCTCGATGAGCGTCAAAAAATCTATCTTGCCCGACTGATAATTCTTAAGCGCGCTCTCAAAGCCGATAAGGGCCTGCGGCAGTATGCCGGTCGAGTACAAGGAGAGCATCCTGTCGGCCGTCTCGACGTCTATCGCGGCCTGCTTCACCTCAAGTGCCCTGATGTTCTGCTCGGCCATCAGGCGCGAGCGCATGGCCGCGGCCGCGGCCGAGGCCTCTTCAGAGCGGTTAGAGGTCTTGCCGAACCAGATGGGGATATTTATCTGTAACATGACGTCGTAGGTATCGAACTTTCCGTCGCGCTGGACAGGCCCGGCCCCGGCCATGAGGTCTGGATAATACGCCTTGCGGCTAAGCTCGGATGCGGCCTCGGCCGCCCCGACTGAATCCGCCATGGACCTTATCGCGGGGTTGTTGACAACGGCCTTTTCAATCAAGCCGGAGGTGGAGAATTCAACGCGCGTGACCGGAAGCTCAGGGGTTATATCGAGGACCGAGTCCTGTTGCCTGCCGAGTATATACTTGAGCCTGGCCGAGGCGGCCTCCATGCCCGCGGCAATGGAGAGGCCCTCGCCGGTAAGCATTGACTCTTCTATATGAACCCTTATGACGTCCTGCTGCGGGGCAAGCCCGGTGGAGTAGCGCGACTCGGCTATCCGCGCCATCTCGGCCAGAAGCTCCCTGACCTCGTTGTTTATGCGCTGCGAGGCGTCAAGAAAAGCATAATCGAAGTACGCCTCTTTTACGAACGCGGCGATATCGAGGGTCTTCGAGGCGAGATCCCCCCTTGTGGCGGCGGCCTCTTTCGATGCCATCTTCTCCTCGAGCGAGAGCTTGCCGGGAAAGGGTATGGCCTGAGAGAGCATATACCGGGTCTCCATGGCGTTACCCGGGCCAAACGAGGCCGCATGGCGGGAGGACAAATCCATCATCTCCATCTTCAGGGTCGGGTCCTCTAAGTTGCCCGATGCCCTTGCCCCGGCCTCGGCCGCGCGGACGCGCTCGCGCATGGAAAGAAGCTCCGGGTTATTGGCCGCGGCCTCGGCAATAAGGCCCGCAAGCCCGGCGCTCTCGGCCGCATGGAGCATGACCGGCCCCATAAACAAGGCCGCAAGCACGGCGGCGATAATCGCCACCCGCGATATATGTCCTGGATTTATCAATCTTCGTCCGTGATTGGCCGCCGGATTATTACCGGCCGGTTAACCGGCACATGATGCGCAAGGAAACACGGCGCGGACATTGCCGCACCCGCTTCCCACGGCAATAGCTGTCTGCGACCATTTCAGACACGGGCCGCTACCGCTGCGCAATATGCTATCTTGCCGCTGATTTGAATGAAAAATCCGCCTTTTTCTTGCCTGCGGCAACGGCGATATCGAATCGGTATTCACCGCTCCGCTTCATATCAAGGGCGGTAGCATTCATATACACGTAGTCGCCGTTCATCTCCATTCCCACAAGCGGGACCTTCAGCTTCTTACCATCCGGCGTGGTCACGCGGGCCTCGACCCTGGCCTTCTTTATCGCCACTCTTGTTTTCACATCCACAAGGTTCAGGATGACGAACCCCTTGTCAAGGTTGAATATCGCGGTGATGCCGGCGGCTCTGCCCGCCTCCGCGCCGGAAGCCTTTAACGGCCCGGCCGCCGTCAGGATAACAACCGCAAGCAAGGCAAAAAACAGCTTCATACCCTTCATCGTCTTCATGGCACCCCCCATTTTTTCTACAGACCGTAGAATGAACCACCAAAAAAATATATCTAAATTATACCAATAACACGGACGGAATCAATCCATATGCGCGTGCGATGCGTTGCCTGTTGCGCAGTGAGCCTTGCAGGCCTGGCCAAGCCTCTCCGGCCGCGCATGGAGCGTGCAGTGTTTCGTGGCGCAGCCACCGGCATGGCTTGTCCTGACGGAGAGCGGGCCGAAAAAGGCAAAGGTCAAAAAAGACGCCATTGCGACGCTCACCGCAATGGAACGCAGCGACGAGCGCCTCACGGGCGGCGTTGCCGCGCCGCCCGTCTCATTGAAAAGACGCGTTATCCGCTCGGATGGAGGGCCGTATCCGGCAAACGAGACCGGCATTGGCGCGCCGGTCATGCCGAAGGCCGAGACCTTCAGAAGCGCGCTGGCGAGGCTTACGGCCTCTCCAATGCGCGAGACCGCGTAGTCGTCGGCAGCGAACTCGCCCCTGGCGCGCAAACTGGCGGCAAACTGCCTTGCCAGCGGTATATATACAAAGATATCGCTCAAGGTATTCAGAAGCAGAAAACGCAGCGGGTCGAGGCCGCGCCTGTGGGCCGCCTCGTGCAGGCAGACGGCGCGAAGCTCTTCTCTTGTAAGGGCAGAGACGAGCCCGGTTGAGAGATATATCCTCGGCGCAAAAAGCCCCCACGTGAACGCGGACAATACCGCGCCGTCCCTGACAAGGACGACGGACGAACCCGTGTCCGCCTTAGGCATGGACTTTATGGCGGCCGAGGCCTTAAGGAAGCGGTAGACGTTGCGGGATACGCCGTAGACAATGCCTCCCGCGACCACGACTGCGCCAAGGGCGAGCGCCGCAAAACCGGCAAGGCCCGCATACCCGGCGCACCGCTCAAGGAGACTGTGGCAGAAGGTCAATATTACATGGCCGGACTGAGCAAGACCCCAGACCCCGGCAACCAGCCAGACCAAGGCAACGACCGCGAAGGCCCCAACTACCAGTATGAAAGGAATGAGCCGCGTCTTCATGAGGCGTTCTTGCTCCTCTTCATCTCTTTCCTCTTCTTGTCTATGATGGACGAGAGCCTCTCCAACTCGACCGGGTTCATATTGGCAAGGGTGTCGACGAACGAGGCGCACGCGCCGCTGGCGGATATCTCCATGATGCCTTTCAGCACGTCGCGTGAGACCAGACGCGCCAACTCGTCGCGGTTGGGCACCGGACTATAGACATAGACGCTCTCGCCCATCGCCCGCCTCACGAACCGCTTCTTCGTAAGCCTCTCAAGCACTGTCAGAACGGTCGTAAGCGCGATTGCGCGCCTGCTCTTTATGGCCTCGAAGACCTCCTTGCCGCTTGCGCTATGGCGCTGCCACAGCGTCTCGAGTATCTCCAACTCAAGACTGCCTATAACGCCCTGATGCCCGTCTCTTTTCATTGCATGACCGCTCATGGAAAGATTATATTCGACAGGCTGTAGAATGTCAAGCAGAATATGGTTGGTTCCGTGAAAAATGACCTCATTGGCCTTTCAAGGGAGACCTTTGCGTAAGTCGGGCATTTGTAGCGCAGACCTTTAGGTCTGCGTCTTTGCGGCAGGTGCAGAAGGATGGCAGGGCTAAAGCCCTGCGCTACGCGCTCCTTCCGTTTCTTTTCTTGCGGGAATATACTTATGCAAAGGTCTCGTTTCAAAGAGTCCCTCTCAATCCAATCTTTTCGCCGCAACAGCGGCCAGGAATGCGCCGGTCCAGGGCGCAAGGGCATTGCCGAGCCTCTCGTGGGCGGCTGAAGTCTTCAGATATAGAGCGGAATTTACAGGAAGGAAAAATATGCAGGCCCTTACTTTTACCCCCTCGAATCCAGCCCTTGCAAGGGCTGATTCGAGTTCGCGCGGCGTGGTGAACACGGCCCTGTTGTAGATTGTCTCCCTGAAGAGCCCCTTTACCCTTCTCACAAGCGCCCACAAAGACCATCTGTTCAAGGAGCCTATGACGACCCTTCCACCGGGTCTCAACACCCGTCTCATCTCCATGAGCGCGGCATGAGGGTCTTCCATAAAACAGAGCGCGGCGACGGACAGGACAATATCAAAAGAGGCGTCCGGAAATGGCAGGGCCATGGCATCCGCCTTCAGGAACCTTATCCTTACCCCCTCGGCTTTAGCCTTTATCCTTGCGCGATCAAGCATCTCCTGCGAATCGTCAACGCCAGTGACATCCATCCCTCTCTTTGCCAGCTCAATGGAATAGATACCCGTGCCGCAGCCGAGGTCAAGGGCCGCCTCTGCCTGCTTTACTCCGGCCAGCGAGAAAACAAGTTCCTTTTCAAGCCTGCCTGAGAGCCTTCCGAGAGGTGTTTCATACCAGGCGTCGTAAGCCTGCGGCCTCCAATCAATCTTTCTTCTCTTCAATTTTCCTTATCTTGACGGCGTCAAGCAGCATCCTCTCGTAAAAAGGTTCGGTCACGCCTTTTTTCATATTCCGTAGGAAGTATTTCTCAAAGGCGGCCTTGGCAAGATGCACCCATCCGCCCTTCTTCGCCCATGTAAGGTTCCTCGGCGGCAACTGCGGCAGGGCCACGAACGCGACGCCGGTATCCCCCATGTCGGCAAGGCAGATGGCGTTCCATGTAGCCCTTGACGAGGCAGGCTCACCCCTTATCGAAGCCATTATGTTCTGAACCGCCGCCCTCACCATGCCCTCTATCATAAAACCGGTCTTTGGCACCCCGGCCGGGACAGGCGTGGGCTCAGGAGGCGCTATGGCTATGCAAACGCCTATCGCATAGATATTCTTGTATCTTGTCGACCTTTGAAACTCGTCCACCGACACGAAACCGCGCGGGTTGCAGAGGCCTTCCACGCTTGCAACGGCGTCAACCCCCTTGAAGGCCGGTATTATCATCGAATATTTGAAGGGGATCTCCCTCTCACCCTCGCCAACGGCATCCACGAGCATCCGCCCCTTCTCGACCCGCTTAATCCGCGCGTTTGTCAGCCAGTTTATGTGCCTCTGGCGGAACTCGTGCTCAAGAAGCCCCTTTGAGTCTCCTATGCCCGAAACCCCCATGTGGCCGATATACGGCTCAGGGGTTATGAACGTAATCGGGCATTTTCTGCGAAGCCTTTTCTTTCTCAGATCCGAGTCGAGGATGAACGCGAACTCATACGCCGGCCCGAAACACGACGCGCCCTGTGCCGCGCCGACGATGATGGGACCGGGGTCGTTCAGGAACTTGCCGTACTCGGTGAAGGCGGCCTCGGCATGGTCCAACGTGCAGACGGAGACGGTATTGCGCCCTGGGCCTAATCCATCCACCTCGTCAAAGGAGAGCTTCGGCCCGGTAGCCAATATCAGATAATCATAAGCCACCTTCGTTCCGGCGATTGTAGTCACCTCGCCTTTCTCAGGGTTTATCGTCGAGGCGGCCTCGGGGATGAACCTTATGCCCTTCTTCTCAAGGCGGGGTTTTAAGGGAAAGGATATGTCTCTTCCATCCCTCCACCCGACCGCGACCCAGGGGTTCGACGGCACGAAGTGGAATATGGCGGTATCCGAGATGACCGTCACCTCGTGGTCCGGGCCTGCGGCGGCCTTCATCTCATAAGCGGCGCTCAGGCCGCCGGTTGATGCGCCGATTATCACTATTTTCGCCATTGGGCAATCCTCTTTAGGGAACCTCTGATTAATTCAATCAAATTGTCATTTCGAGCCCTTCGCTATGTCATTCTGAGCGAAGCGAAGAATCTTGGTTTTTCGCTCAGGGCAGGCTCCGCGAGAAATCTTGTTCCACAGGCAATTCAGCAAGTTACAAGATGTAAATTATCCGCAAAAACGGCGGATAATTTATAAGTAATGAAGAAACCATTTATACTCGCTTGTGCGCTAACGTTATGTCTTTGGCGCC
>JACRNO010000095.1 GCA_016234855.1 Deltaproteobacteria bacterium
GCAGGCAAGACTGGCAAAGTTGCCCTTACCGCCTGTATGCGTAAACTCCTTACGATTCTCAACGCAATGCTCAAACATCAAACACCATGGGTTGAAGGTTGTAATCAAAATACTTGACACGTAAGACAGTTGCTACCCCCACCTCATCCCCGCGACCTTCTCTATTGACCTGCCGCCGAAGTAGAAGATAATCACCGTCTGCATGATATCCTTGTGCACCTCGGTCAGCGAGATGACGGGGAAGGAGAAGTACGGCGCGACTACCGTCCATCCGAAGATGCCGAGCATGGCAAAGGACCATGCAGGCCTGTGTGTGACGGTCAGGGCCTTTGTCCATGCGGGCGCGCCGTCAGATTCTTTTGCCGCCAGTTCGCGGCCGCCCTGCACGTCGGCAATCGCGAGCTTGTACTGCTCCATTGCGAGAGAAAGTTCAGCCTGGCGGATTTCAGCTTTCTTCTCCTCGGTCATGGACGGCGGCAGGTACTTGCCAATAAAACCGTCTATGGCCTTGCCGAGCGTATTTTTCAAGACGCCCTCTATGGCGTCGCCGATCACAGGCGTCATAGGCCAAGCCTCCTCAGTTCGTCCGATATCTTTATGACTTCTTCGGTCACGGTCTGCGGCTCACCCATCTCGGTTGCGCCCGCGATAATCTGCAAGCCGTTACGCCAGACATGCTGAAGATGGCTGCGCGCATCCAGTGACAGGCCACGGATTTCCGTCAGGGCCTTTGTCTCGTCATAGAGCATCTTAATCCCCCTTAATCCCCCTTTAGAAAAGGGGGAGAAAAACCCCTACTAAACGTTCCCTTATCTTTTCTCGCCTCGCCCTATGCCCAAAGAAAATGGGCTATAGATAGGATTTATAGTCTTTGCCGTCGTAGACGAGCGCATCCTGGTTTGCGGCGTTAAGGCGCGGAAGGCTGACGTGAATCCACTGCCTGCTCCCGCTGGTTTCGCGGATGCACTGGCCGAAGGGGATGCCGCTCTCGCTAACGAGCCACGCAAAGATTGAATCCAGCTTTTGAGAAACGCTCACCCCGGCCACGAGCGGCACAAAGTCCGCGGCCTCGCCAAAGAGATGCTGGCTGTGCGGCGTGCTGCCGATTGCCGCGTTGACCGCCGTCGAGCGATATCCGCTCGTCACCTTGATGCCGCCCCATCTGTCGCGGATGGGCTGAAGGACATACGTTGCCAGATAGAGGAGTTTTTCCTTCTGCGCATCATCCGGCTCATTTGTCAGACCGGTATCCGTGTGCGTCAGCTCATTAAGCGTAAAGTTTTTGGATAGATTCATAATCCCCCTCATCTCCCCTTTTATAAAGCAGGAAGTTAATCCCCCTCATCCCGACCTTCTTGTGCGCTAACGTTATGTCTTTGGCGCCTCCCCAAGGGGAGAAGGAGCAATATTATTTGAACGCCAGATGCCCCACAATCCACATGTACGCGTCCTTCAATATCCATAAAACCAGAGCCGCAAAGACGAAGAGCGCGGCCTTGACCGCGTGCCTCTTCGTGCGGATGAGGTCGCGCACTGCCTGCTGCTCAGGTTCGGAAAGGTGGCAGAGCCCGTCCGCCTTGGGCGCATAAGAGGCATGCTCGCTCAACGCCTTTGCAATCTTCCCTGCGAGTTCGTCTATCTCGTTATCGCTCATCTCAGACCCTCTGATTAGTGACTAGTGGCCAGCCACTAACCACTAGCCACTGCTTGCTTGTGCGCTAACTTGTGCCTTTGGCGCCTTAAACCCTCACGGATGAAGAGCACCCGATATAATCGAGGTAATAGCTCAACGCGGAATTATTCTCAAATATGCAGACCGCGCCGAGGCTGGTCGTCGGGATGTTTGTCGTGTGCGTGGCTTTCAGCACGCCATCGATGTAGAACGCAATGCTTGACGCCGTGGCTATGATTTTAAGCGCCTGGTAGCTTGTCGACGGCGCAACCCCGGTATCCGTAGTCGTGGTGGTGCCGCCGCTTGAATTATAGGCCTTCCAATTCGCGCCGGTGGCCGTGTCAAAACAGATGGTATCCGAGGCTGACCTGTCATTGGAAGCAAGCACGCCAATGACGCATTGATGCGGCGCGCTGGTTGCTTTTTTAACGCGTGCCTCGAAGGTAATGACCGCGCCGCCGGAGAGCTTGAACGGTTTGCAGATTCCCGCGCCTATCCCGTAGTAGGTGCCGCTGGCTCCCGTGGTAATCAGCGCCGCACCGTTATCCGCCGCGACTACGACCGCCCCGGAATTGACGTTAGTCCAACCAACCAGGACGTCCCGCGTAAAATCGTCAAATACCTCGACGCCGCCCGTCCTGGAAACGTTGGCCATGCTGACTTTAGCGCTGTCGGCCCCGTCGTGGCTGTGGTTCTGCGCGGCGGTGTAGTCTTTGCCGAGCCATTCCTTGATATGAACGAGGTCGTCCCTGAGCGCGGTCAGGAGCGTCGTGTCGAGCGGCGAGTCCGCGTCTATCTGTGTATCCGCTATGTTCGACCAGTTTTTTGATGGCGCTGTCATAAGTTCCCCCTTACTTATATGATAGGCAGTGGGATGTGGGACGCGGGAGGTGGCAAAGTCTTTACCATCTTCCGCCTCCCACTCCCTACATCCCATGTCCTATATCCTGCATCCCACATCCCATCTTTTACCATGCGTAGTATCCGTCTGTTGCGCCTGCGTCCACCCTGTTGTCCGCCGCCCTTCCGATAAAGCCATACTCGCGCTGGGCGCTCGATGCGGCCGGATAATCGGGCAGGCCCGCCGGCGCAATAAATCCGTAACGCTGATAAAACCGCGTCTCTACGGCCTCTATGGAAACCTTGCCTGCGGCGATATCCGGCCGAACGGACGTTAGCATCACGCGCTCTTTGACCCACTCGCCGGCGCCGAATTCCGCGGCCTCAGCCGTGGTGATATCCTTGATATCCGTCGGCCTGAGAAAGCGCCCCTGCCATGCGGCGTTGTTCATATCGACATCAAAGGAGACGACGGAGACCGGGTCCCTGTACCGGTTTACGAGCTTATGCGCGAGCGTGGAGGCAAAGACCGCGCCCGCAAGCGCCGTTATCTCCACAACATCCGTCTTATCCGATGACGGAAGCTCGGCTGTGACTGCTATAACGCGTGCGTACATCGTCATATCCGCGCCGAAGACCTGATAACACCCGTCCTTCGTCAGGGTTACGGGGTCTCCAACGATACCGCCGGGAGGCGTCCACTGGATGGTATTGTTCGCCCTGTTGTAATAGAGGTACCCCGTGCCGAGACCGTTCGATGCAGAGACGTGATAGACGGTAACGCCGGTAATGGAGGACGGCTGCGTATACGTCCGCGTCCTTATCCACTTGCTCTTTATCGTCCTGGTCGAGGTCTCGGCCCACTGAGAGGCGTCCTGTGAGGCGGTATCCACTGCAATGACCGCGGCCTCGAAGTTCTCTTCCCTGTCCTTGCCTGACTCGTCATAGTCGTAATATACGACCACGCGATTGACAAAGTTCTCCTTATACCCGCTCTTGCATACGAAGGTCTCTTCGAGGATGTGTTGACCGTCCGTCCACTCTTCTATTGCCTGCCCCGGCACGGGCGGGGCAAAGACCTTGTACGATATCTTCTCGCCGTCGTGCACGACGTAAGAACCTGTCTCAAGCTGAAGTTCGTTCAGATAATCGTCAGGACCGGCAGGCTCGGTAAGCACCCTGTCGAACCTCCACCCGGGCAGCCATGTGTCGCGCTCAAGAGCGAAGGCCGCCGTATCAACGTACGAGGCGTCGATGCCGAGGCGGTTCAGGAGGATATCGGTCATCACGTCAACCGGATGCGTGTTGCGATAGTCGAGCCGCTGGGTCCTGGAGGCGTTCTCAACCGGCAGTTTTCTCGACGAGTTAACGAGCATCTCGTCTCCGATAACAAGTGTGAGATCGTCGCCCTTGCGGCTCCAATCCATGACCTTGCCGGTAAAGGTTGGGGCGTAGTCCGAATATGCAAAGCCCGGCGCCACAAAGCCGTCCCTTCTCGTCACGCGGCGGTTCTTCAGACGCTCGTCGCGTATAAGCCCCTTCCAATTGTCGCGGCCTGAGATGACGCAGGTGAGCTGGCCGCGCGTCGTAAAACCGTTCTTCGCGTCTATCTTGTTCTGCAGCGAAGAAACGGACTTGAGACACGGCGCAACGCCGGCAAAGCCGCCTGCGGCGTAACCGGACTCCGCGCCGGCCTCAATCGCGCCGTATGCCGGCCACGCGCCCGTTGCGACGCACGCTACGCTCGCGGATTCTACCCTTCCGGCGTGAAAACCGAACATCTTCACGCCGGAGTCGAACGCAATCTCTATGACCACGTTCGGCCGATTGACGTTCTTCCCAAGTTCTGCAAGATATGCGGATGTTAAGGTAATCGCCATTTTAATATGGGACGCGGGGTGTGGAGGGAGATTACCGTGATGAGGCCGTGACCGTCGACCGTGTAAAAAGGAAGCTCTTCCACGGATCACGGTCACGATTCACGCCTTTACCACCTCCCACATCCTGCATCCTATCTCCTGTCTATTAATCCCCCGGCTCGCAGACCGTATAAAACGCCCCGTCGCATTCCACACTTACCGCATTCGGAGGGATTGGGGTCTGCGGCATGATTACATCCTTTACAACAGGGGCCCCTGTCTCATCAATATCGGCACACCGGGTTATTATCGCCCTTATCTTTATCACTTGAGCACCTCCACCATCACGGCTTCAAGGGTCATAGTCTCGCCCGCATTTCCGAGTTGGCCCGTAATTGAAAGTACCTGGTCAACAGACGCGTCGACGCTGATTGTTTTCGGGGTTGTGCCCGAGGTCAGGATATTAAACGAGGCTGTATTATAGCCATAAGCAACCTGCGAGCTTTGCGAATTCCTGTTGCTCAAGAGCGTGCACTGCTGCTCTCCAATGCCGGTTGCGCCGCCCGCATAACTTCTTTGCTGGAAAGAAACTCCGCCGAATTTGACGCGCCTTGTTTTGGCGTTCGCCGAGGCAGTCCATGACCAAAGCTCGGTCACACGCAAGACCCCGTTTGCCCCCATCGCGCCACCCGGTATCACAACCGAGAAGAGCGTCGCCTCATTCGTATTGCCGGTTAGAGACACTGGCGTATTCTGCACGGCGAAGAGTATCGCGGCCATGCCCTTATGCGTGCCATCGCTGTTGTGCTCGGCAAGCGAGAGCCTGTTGAGCGTATCCGCAAGGGCCGGATGCCCCGCCCCCACCATCTTTTCCGTATATTGAATCCGTTTGTCTGTCATCGTTATCCCTCTCTTGTGCGCTAACGTTGTGTCTTTAGCGCCTTGTGCGCTAACGTTATGTCTTTAGCGC
>JACRNO010000092.1 GCA_016234855.1 Deltaproteobacteria bacterium
GCTCGGGCAGGCGAGGTGGCGGGGATTTTTAAAGAAGGCCGCGCAGGTTATGGAAGAGTCCATTGACATCGACGGGTTGCTTGGCGGCGTACGCAAACAAGCGGCGGTCAAACCCATTGCAGCCGCGTCAAAAAAAACCCGCGTAACCGTCGGCGTTGCGCAAGACGCGGCCTTTTCCTTCTATTACGAAGAGAACCTCGAACTCCTGCGCAAAAACGGCGCGGCGATAAGGTTTTTCAGCCCGCTTGTCGATTGTCAACTGCCGGAAGGCGTATCAGGCCTCTACCTCGGCGGCGGCTATCCAGAGCTTTTTGCCGCACGTCTCGAGGCAAACCTCTCCATGCGTAACGAGATAAAGGCTTTGAGCCGCAAGGGGCTGCCCGTCTTTGCCGAATGCGGCGGACTTATGTATCTCGGAAAAAGCCTCGTTGACAAAGAAGACAGACGCTCGGCCATGACGGGCGTCTTCCCGTGGCAGACGCGGCTTCTGACAAGACGCGTTGAGCTCGGCTACAGGGAGGTCGCCATAGCGCCGAATTGTCCCATGCTGCAAAAAGGCGGCAGGATGAGAGGCCACGAGTTCCATTACTCGACCATGAAAGGGCCGGCGCATGTTGAAAAACAAGTTTTTAAATTACAGAACAACAGACAGGAGGGTTTCACCTATAAGAACTGTCTTGCGACATACGTACACCTGCATTTCGCGAGCAACCCGGCCTTTGCAAAAGGGTTTGTCCGGCTCTGTGAGAAATATCAAAAGGAGAATTCAAAATGACACAGATTGAAGCTGCAAAGACCGGAAAGATAACGGATGAGATGCGCGCGGCGGCGGCCTCGGAAGACAGGCCCATCGAGTACATACGCGAGATGATAGAGCGCGGCCGCGTCGTCATCCCGAATAACACCGGGCGCAAGGCGCGCATCGTGCCAATAGGCCAGGGCCTCAGGACAAAGGTCAACGCCTCCATCGGCACATCGTCCGATATCATCGACGTGGCCGAAGAGGTCGAAAAGGCGCGCGCCGCCGAGGCAGCCGGCGCGGACACACTCATGGAGCTCTCGGTCGGCGGCGACCTTGACGCCATCCGAAAGGAGGTCATTGCGGCGGTAGACCTTCCGGTGGGCAGCGTCCCGCTATATCAGGCCTTTAAAGAAGCTATCGAGCGCTACCATGACCCGAACAAGCTGACCGAAGAACTCCTCTTCGACGTAATCGAGCGCCAGTGCGCCGACGGCATCGCCTTCATGGCCGTCCACTGCGGGCTTACGCGCCTTACCGTCGAGCGCCTGCACAAGCAGGGCTACCGCTACGGCGGGCTGGTCTCAAGGGGCGGCTCATACATGGTCGGCTGGATGCTCGCCAATAATAAAGAAAACCCGCTCTACGAGCGGTTCGACCGCGTCGTGGAGATCTTCAAGCGTTACGACTGCGTACTCTCGCTCGGCAACGGGCTGCGCGCCGGAGCCACGCACGACAGCCTCGACCGGGCGCAGGTGCAGGAGCTTGTCATCAACTGCGAGCTTGCGAACATCGGTCAGGACATGGGTTGCCAGATGATGTGCGAGGGCCCGGGACACCTGCCGCTCGACGACATCGAGGCGAACGTCAGGCTCCAGAAAAGGATGAGTGACAACGCGCCGTTTTACGTCCTCGGCCCGCTTGTCACGGATATCGCCGCGGGATACGACCACATATCCGCGGCCATCGGCGCGGCCGAGGCCGCCAGACACGGCGCAGACCTTATCTGCTACGTCACGCCCGCCGAACACCTGGCGCTCCCCAACAGGGCCGACGTGGTCGAGGGCGTGCGCGCCGCCCGTATCGCCGCGCATTCCGGGGACATGGTAAAGCTCGGCGCAAACGCGCGCGACAGGGATATGTCAAAGGCCAGAAGAGACCTCCGCTGGGATGACCAGGCCCGGCTCGGCCTATTCGGCGAGCGCGCAGCCGAGATACGCGCCTCGCGCGCCCCGGAACAGCCGGACACATGCACCATGTGCGGGAGCTTCTGCGCCCTCGATAACGTGGGCGTTCACTTTAAAGAGAGTCTGAAGACGGGCGGGAAGTTATAGGGTTGCGGCAAAACACATTCTGTGGGTCAGGAGTTTTCCTCTGACCCACAGACCGGCGGATGGCAGGAGGAAACTCCTGCCATCACATTATTTATGTGTCGTCAGGAGTTTCCTCCTGACGACACATAAATAACGGCTACGCGCCAAGCCCCAGGATCTCTTTAACCGGCGCAAACTTCAACTGTCTTAAAAGCCCTTCGAACTTCGGCTCGGTAGACCTTACGTTGAAGTAGTGCATGAACCGGCGGGAAAGCGTTAGCTCAATCCTCGGCTGCTCCGCGTCGAACTCCCACGGGTGGACGTAGACGAGTCCGGGTTGATTCATGGTCGCGTTAATCCTCTTTATCTTCGAGACGATATACCAGTACGGGGCGATGCGGAGCGGCAGGCCGCCGGTAAACGGCAGGTTCTCCTGAAAGACGCGAAGCGTCGTCAGCGGAAACTCCCATATATCGCCGTACGGGGTCTTTATCTCGTGCGGAAATCTCTTAAAACTCCGCTCGCCCATCCTCGTCAGCGGCACCATGCTCGAATCATACATGATCCCGTGCTTGCGCAGGACGTCCAACGCCCAGAGCGTATCCGTCCTTATCGACCACTCCGGGGCGCGATAACCGAGCACCGGTTCATTGGTTATCGCGGAGACGACCTCTATCGACCTCTTGATATCGTCTTCAAATGCCGCCCTCGTCAGTTCGAAAAGGCGCTGATGATAATAGCCGTGGATGGCGATCTCGTGCCCTTCGGCGCGTATCGCGCGGATGAGGGCAGGCTCTTTCTCGGCTATATAGCCGAGGACAAAGAAGGTCGCGCGGCTGTTGTAACGCCGAAGGAGCGCAAGCACGCGCTCGGTGTTGCGCGTGACGCGGCTCTCGTACTCCGGCCACTTGTCGTGCTCCGCGTTATCCGTGGTGCCGCAGACGTGATACCAGTCTTCAAGGTCTACCGTAAGGGCGTTGAGCATGGGTCTTCTCTTCCTTCTGCCCGTCTTTCGCACGCATCTTGAATCACAGCCCCGGAACATCCGGCATCAATAAGGCCTTCTTCCTGTAGGAAAAATTGGCTGCCAGCCTGTAGACGAGCCCGGCCCTCGAGCGCAGGCTCCGCTTGAGGATGCTCTTCATGCTGTATGTCTGCTTGAATATCCAGTAGTAACCGGCCTGAAGCTCCTCTGCGGTCATGCCCTTGGGCCTGAAGACCACCTCGCCCGTGTGATACTTGGCCCAGTCCCTGTCGATAATCCTGCCCTCGCGCTCCAGCACGCCGTAGGTCACGGTGCCGGGCAGGGGCGTCAGGATGTGGAACTGGGCGGCATCGAGCTTCGTCTCCATTATAAAGTCCAGTGTCGTCTTGAAGACCGTAGGGTCGTCGTCGTCAAGGCCGAAGACGAACGAGCCGACGATATTTATGCCCGCGTCGTGAATCTTCGCTATCGATTCCTTAAACCCCTTGGCCGAGTTCCAGCCCTTGTGCATCTTGTCGAGGTTTTTCTGAGAGAGCGACTCGAGACCGATGAAGGCGTACTTGCCGCCGCTCTTCGCATACAGGCGCAAAAGCTCGTCGTCCTTTGCCATGGTAATCGAGGCCTGGCTCCCCCACCGGACGCCGAGCGGGATGAGCTTTGTAAAAAGCTCCTTTGCGTATTTTGCCCTGCCGACAATATTATCGTCCATGAAGAAGAACTCTTTGGCATTGAAGCCCTTTATCTCCTCTATGACATCGTCCACCGGGCGCACGCGGAACTCGTTGCCGAAGAAGGCCGTCACCGCGCAGTAGTCGCAGTTGAACGGGCACCCGCGCGTGGCCTGAAGCGTATAGAAGCTCGAAAACATCTTCCTGTCGAGGAGATCGCGCCGGGGTATGGCCATCCCCTTCATCCCGCACAACCGCTCGGCCTTGTACTTCTTCTTGAGCCTGCCCGCCTTCAAATCGTCGAGCAGGCCCGCCCAGACAAGCTCGGCCTCGCCGATGACAACGGCGTCGCAGTGCGTGAGCGCCTCGTCCGGCATGGCGGAGACGTGCACCCCGCCCATCGCCACCTTGACCCCGCGATCCCGCCATTTATCGGCTATCTCGTATGCCCACGGTATCTCGGATGTGAAGCCGGTAATGCCGACGAGGTCCGGCCTTGCGGAATAATCAACCGGCTTGACGCGGTTATCCAGTATCTCGACCTCCCAGTCCTCTGGTGTAAGCGCGGCAATGGTCGGCAGGTTAAGGCGCACGAAGCCCGCCTTACCGGACCGCGAGACCTTGCCCCACCAGCCGCGTTCGCTCTTGGGAAGTATTAAGAGGAGTTTCATAAGAAAGGGAGGACAGACGGGTTTAAGTTTGAGGATACGGCTTTCGTGCAAAAAATGGCGGAGAAGGGGGGATTCGGTCACAGCGCTTCGGCTCCCGCCTGCGCGCCGCGACCCCGGCGCCGCGCTTACGCCCCTCCTCCCGGAGCGGCTCATCCTCGCTCTTCGCTCGGCGCGCGCCGCCATTCGAATCCCGCCGTCATCCTGCTGAAAACTGGCGGAGAAGGGGGGATTCGAACCCCCGGTAGGGTGTTACCCCTACAACTGCTTAGCAGGCAGCTGCCTTCAGCCACTCGGCCACCTCTCCGCTGAAAGCGCCCCGTGCATACGCAACAAGGGGCGCAGGTCTGCAATTAGTTTTTTACTCTATCACGCATCCGTGATATAATCAAGCCTGCCGTAGGGGAAGGAAGAAAAAAGCCGAGAGGTCTGCCATGGACGACGTAAAGGTCTGCCCGCGTTGCGACGCGGAATACTACGCTCATGTAAACAAATGCGCCACGTGCGGGGTCGAGCTTGTGGCGCCGGGCAATCTCAAACAGGCGAAACAAGCCCTGCCGGACGCCGCTGGCGAACTCGTATGCGTCGTGGACGGCCCGCGAGACAGGGTGCTTGAACTCTCAGCAACGCTTAAAAAGGCGGGGTTCGCGGCCCAACACCTCAAGGTGCCTGACGCCGACGGCGGCTGCTCAACTGACAAGGGTTACGGCGTATTTGTCCCGAAGACTCAGGCCCAGGCCGCGGTTAAGAAGGTCGAGGGGATGTGGCACGAGCTGCATCCTGAGATGGTTGAGGCGCAAGACCGCATGAACGCGGGCCTTTGCCCGGCCTGCGGCACGGCCTTGCGGCCCGACAACCCGGAGTGTCCCGACTGCGGGCTCTTCCTCGGGGACCCGTCCTGTCAAAACGACCCGGATTGCGGGAGTTGCGATTAGCGCCTAAGGGAATATCTTGTTAATTCGATGTTTGACATTACGAAGATTCAGACCTATTGGCTTGAGGTGTAGCTCAGGGCTTTAGCCCTGATAACGACGGCAGACCATTGGTCTGAGCTACGATTGAATAAACTGCAAGTCTTGCACGCCTCACCTCATATCACCCTTGCCGTGATGAATAATGGCAAACATGACATGGCCACCGTCTCAACGCGTAGAGTGGGCTGTGCCCACCTTTTTCCTGTACCCGCCATTTGTATGAAAGCAGAGCTTTCAAAGCAAATGCGTTCCCAAGCTGGAGCTTGGGAACGAGATGGAGCAACACCAGAAAACTGGATTCCCGCTAAAGACACGCGGGAATGACGTATATCCGTAGCTCAGGCCAACAGGTCTGATACTGCGCGTCCAACCCCGCCCCTTCCGCCAACCGTCACTTCATATCGCCGTGGGCCTGCTGGATGATGGCGAGGATTGTAATGGCCGCGGTCTCGGCGCGCAGGGTTCGCGGGCCGAGGCTTACTGATACGAAACCCGCATGCCTTGCGGCCTCGACCTCCTGCTCCGTAAAACCGCCCTCAGGCCCGATGAGCATGGCAACGCCTTCGGCACCTGCCGGGTCTTTAAGCACGTCCTTAAGCCGCTTTTTCTTCTCCGACTCCCAGAGCATGAGCCTTTGCATCTTATCGATCCCTTTTATGGCGCTCGCCATGTCAGGCGCAAGGACTATCCGCGGCAGAACCGTCCTGCCGCACTGTTTTGCGGCCTCTATGGCGACTCTGCGCCACCTCGCGAGCCGTGAGGCGGCCCTGTCAACGTCGTCCGTGGGCACTGACCTGTCCGCCGCATAGAACGTGAGTTCCGTAACCCCGAGTTCAGTGGCCTTCTGGATTATAAACTCCGACTTTTCTCCCTTGACGAGACCGACGATAAGCGCGGTCCTTAGGGCGCTCTCGCGCTGCCGCCACATCAGCGCGCCGACCAGCACCTCGGCATGGTCTTTACGCATAACATCGAGCCTGCCGGTAAGCTCCAGCCCCGCGCCGTTAAAGAGGGTCACCACAGCCCCTTCCCGCAGGCGCAAGACCTTGCTCATGTGCAAGAACTCCTCGCCGCGCACCTCGACGCGATGCGAATCCTCGGTAAGGTCTTCTATGTAGAATCTTCTCATGGGTTTTTCAGACTCAAGACGAGATTACGGCTATGAGCGGGGATAAGCAAAAAACGTATGCCCGGCCAATCAAGCCCTGCTGCGGGTTCAAGTTTGTAACTTGAACCCATGAGTTCGTGCACAGAAAAACGACGCATTCTTTACAGTTACGTAATGAAAGGTTCAGGTTGCAAACCGCGACTATCGTTCCCACGCTCCAGCGTGGGAACGCATCAAGGGACGCTCCAGCGTCCGGCTTAGTCCTTCATTTGCAAAAGGAGAGAACTCAGCCAATCAAACCCGCTTCACCAGCACCAGCGTCGCCCATTCACCCGACAAATACGTCTTTACCTTTTTAAAACCCAGGGCTGCATAGGCCTCAATCAACCCCGCGCGCTCATGCACAAGAAGCCCGGAAAGGATAATAAAGCCTCCGGCAGCGGTCTTTGCCGCAAGCGCAGGTCCAAGCCTGTGCAGGTCGTTGCCGAGGATATTCGCGGCCACACAACCGAATCCGCCCCTTACGGCCTCAAGAGGCTTCGTGCTCAGGGATACGGTTGCCTTGTTGAGCCTGATATTTTCACGCGCAACCCTTATCGCCTCCGGGTCGATATCCGTGCCAGCGGCCTTGATAAAACCGAGTTTTACCGCGGCAATGGCGAGTATGCCGGTGCCGGTGCCGACGTCCAGGAACGCGCTCTTACGCGGTTTTATGATTTTTTTCCCGATGAGCATCAACATGGCCTTGAGGCAGGTCTTTGTCGTGGCATGAGAGCCGGTGCCAAAGGCCATGCCCGGGTCTATCTCTATGACGATATCGCGCGGCCGTTTTTTAACGGTGCGCCACGTGGGTTTGATGACGATGGAGCGGCCGCAGACGGTGATACGAACTGGCCGTATCGACCTCTTCCAGCGCTCGGCCCAATCGCTGTGAGCATAAGGGGCGCAGCTGATAGACCAGCCGAACCTGCGAAGGCTCTCCCCCAATACGGGAAGAGCGGCTGCGGACTCGACGGGCAGATACGCGGTAAACGCGGCGTCAGCGGACATGGATTCAGGCGCATCCACACCGAGCGCGCTGTGAGAGACGGCGAACGGCAGAGGAAGCCCATCGTCCGCCTCAACAACGCCGGGGCTTCCCGCTTCCACCAGAACCCAGACTGCCGCATCCTTTTGCAGGCGCGGCCCAACGGCCTTTACCTCTATCCAGTCTCTTTGCATGGCCGCCTGCTAATCCCTCATATTCAAGAACTGCAGGTTGATATCAAGGTCTTTGGTCTTGAGCGCCTGAATGACCTCCTGCAGGTCGTCTATCTTTTTTCCGGTGACGCGCACCTGCTCGTCCTGTATCTGCGCCTGCACCTTGAACTTGAGGTCTTTTATCAGCTTCGTAATCTCTTTGGCCTTCTCCGTGGGGATGCCCTGGCGTATCGTTATCACCTGCCGCTTCAGGCCGCCCGAGGCGTCCTCTACCTTGCCGTACTCAAGGGCCTTTAGAGAAACCCCGCGCTTGACAAACTTCGTCTGCAGGACGTCCAGCACGCTTGCGAGCTTGTTGTCGTCATCCGCGATTACCGTTATGTCGTCCTTCTTCGCCCATTTGATTTCGCTCTTTGAGCCGCGGAAGTCATAGCGCTGCTCTATCTCCTTTATGGCCTGATTTACGGCGTTGTCCACCTCTTGAATATCAACCTTTGATACGATATCGAATGACGGCATGACGTCACCTCCGCACTTGTTTTTGTGCCTTACAGGCTGAATAGGGTTATTTAAACTGAGTTACGGCCTCACAACCGTCGCGCCCTTGGGAATAGCAAACTCGAAAAACGAATCCGCAACCGGCTTATTCGTCCTTATGTCCGTAAAACCGACCACGGTGCTGCTGCCGAAGATATCCTCGACCGTCGTCTCAATCACAAGCCCGGTCTTCCTGTCGACCCTGACCGTAACACGCTCGGCCCCGGCCTGTGGTTGGCGCGGAAGCAGGTTTAAAAGATAAGCGTCCGGCCCGGCTTTTGCAAGGGTTATTTCAAATTCCTTCTCGATATTATTCATGCCGCCGAGAAAATCAACGGCAATCGACGAAAAGGTCGCATCCACCTGTTTTTCCACGACCTGGTTAAGGTCCGGCTGATAGGCCCATATCGTCTTGCCGTTGCCGATGAACTCGTCCTTTACCGGAGACTCATAAATCCAGCGCATCCTGCCCGGCCTCTTGAACCAGACCTTGCCTTGCGAGGTCTCGCCCGTTTTCGCGCCCTTCATGGAGACGGTCTGCGTAAACGCGGCGCTGAGCGTCTCCACGTCCGAGTAACGCGCCTTGAGGTCTTTCAAGACCCTGTCAACGGAAGCCGCCCTGACGTACGAAGGCAGAAGTATTAATACGGCCAACGCAACGATTATAGTAATACGCATGAATGGGCGCATCGCTCTCCGTGATAAAATCAAATACAATGGACGCCCGCAAAAACCGTCAGGCGAAGAATGCTTTTGGCAGGCTGCTAAAAAAACCTCGGTGTCGGCGCTTTATGCCGTCATTCCCGCCCCCGTCTTCACGAGGGCAGGCTGCAACGGGAATCCATAAGTCGTTGACCTTTTATAGGCAAAGGCTGGATTCCCGACAGAGACCTCGGGAATGACGTGTTGAGAGTTTTTAGCAACCTGTTAGATGCCGGTTAAACTTCCGGCCCTCGCGCCCTTACCTGTTCTTAATGACCTCTCGCGGCCTCGACCCTTGCGGCGGGCCGACTATGCCCTCGCGCTCCATCCGCTCGATGATGCGCGCGGCGGTATTGTACCCTATCCTGAATCTCCGCTGTATGTAGGAGGTGGAAATCATCTCAAGGTCATGGGCCATGGCCACGGCCTCGTCATAACGGCGCATGAACTCCTCGCCCTCGTCGTCGTCGCCGTTGTCGGACTCTTCCTTCTCAGCCTCTTCGATGAGCACCTTGTCGTATGCCGGGCTTCCCTGCTTCTTCCAGAAGTCGGTCACGTTCTTTATTTCGGTCTCGGAGACGTACGCCCCGTGAATCCTCTGCAGCTTGGAGGTGCCCGGCGGCAGAAAGAGCATGTCGCCCTGACCGAGGAGCGTCTCTGCCCCGCCCGCGTCAAGTATGGTGCGCGAATCCGTCTTTGACGGGAGCTGGAACGCGATGCGCGCGGGAAAGTTCGTCTTTATAAGGCCGGTTACAACGTCGACCGACGGCCTTTGCGTCGCCACCAACAGGTGTATGCCCGCGGCGCGCGCCATCTGCGAGAGCCGGACGAGACGCTCCTCGACGTCCTTGCCGGACGTCATCATCAGGTCGGCCAGCTCGTCTATTATCACGACGATGAGCGGCAGGCGTTTGTGCTCGCCGTTTTCCTCCGGCTCGGCGTCGTCCAGCATCTGGTTGTACTTGTCGATATTCTTCGCGCCCTTCTCAGCCATTGCCTTGTAGCGCCTGCCCATCTCGGATACGATGCTCCTGAGCGCCCCGGCCGCGCGCTTTGGGTCGGTGATGACTGGCGCCAGCAGATGAGGTATGCCTTCATAGGCTGAAAGCTCCAGCATCTTCGGGTCGACCATGAGGAAGCGGACGTCCTCGGGCGTGGCCTTGTAAAGTATGGACAATATCATCGAATTGACGGATACGGACTTACCCGTGCCTGTGGCGCCGGCGACAAGCAGGTGCGGCATGCGGGCAAAGTCAGCGGTATAAGAGTTGCCGGATATGTCCTTGCCGAGCGCAAGGGTCAGGCGCGAGCGCGACTTGGCGAACGCCGTCGACTCGAGCATCTCGCGAAGGAGTATGATGTCGCGCCTGTGGTTCGGTATCTCTATGCCCACGACGGCCTTGCCCGGTATGGGCGCGACGACCCTTATCGTCTCGGCCTTCATGGCGAGGGCGAGGTCGTCGGAAAGGTTCGTAATCCTCCCTACCTTGACCCCGGCGGCGGGCTCGAACTCGTACATGGTGACGACGGGCCCGGGCATGACCTCGAGCACGCGGCCCTCTATGCCGAAGTCGAGGAGCTTCTTCTCGAGTATGCGCGCGTTTTCAAGGAGCTCGTTCTTGTCCACCGCGTCGTTCTTCTCGGGCGGCGCGTCAAGGAGCGTTATAGGCGGAAGTTTGAAGGAACCCTTGGGACTTGCGAACTCAAGACGCTCCTTTGGCTCGTCTTCGGCTGCCGGAGGCCTCGACCTTGCGTGTATCTTAGGCGCGCTCTGCACCGCTCCGCGGACGGACGGGGCAACAGGCTCGTCAATCACGTCCTCTTCAGGAAGGTCATCCTGCTCAATTGCCGGGGTCTGCTCCGTCTCTTCTTCATCTTCTTCGTCTTTCCTGAAAAGGCCGGTCACGAAAGGCGTGGCCCATACGCCGAATTGCACAAGGGATAGGCCGGTTGCGATAAGAAGCGAGATGAGGACTGCTGCAAAAAGGATGATGGCGGCGCCTGTCGAGCCGAACCACGCTGTAATATATCCGCTTAGAAAACCGCCGATTACGCCGCCCGCGTCTTCAGCGCCGAAGAGTTGGGCAAAGAGCGATGAGAGCGAGAGTATCAGGACTACGAAACAGACGGGGACGGCGACGCGGAAGGTAAAGACACGGCGGAGCAGCAGGCCGGCCGAGACAAAGACCATGACGAACGGCAGGACGTAGGCGACGTATCCGATGGTGTAGAAACAGGCGCGGGCGAGATACTCGCCGACTATGCCGCCCCAGTTGGAGACCTCGGCATAGGAAAAGAGGCTGACCCCGCAATACAGGCCCGCGGCAAGGACCGCGATGCCGATTACCTCCAGCGTCACGCCGCCGCCTTCCGTCTCTCTTTCTTTTTTTGCGGAACCGTTACGGGTCTTGGCCATCGGGTACCGTAATTACGGGGTCTAAGAAGGATTTGAAAATCATTGAAAGACCAATTGCCTGTCATTGCTTAACTTAGGACGTATCTGCGGTTAGTGATCTGGTTAACCCCTCCCAACCTCCCCTTATCAGGGGAGGAATTTACCCCCCCTGATAGGGGGGGCAAGGCGCCAAAGACACAACATTAGCGCACAAGGGGGGTTCGCTTGAGACACCAGAAAAAATAGTATATATCGTCTACGGTGTGTTAAAGGCCGCAAGATTTCTCCCCCGCACCACTTCCAACGCTAAGATTGCATATATAACAATCGTTGACGCAGGAAGTGGTGCGGGGTCGAAATGACAGTAAACGCCCGTCGTTACGAGGCCTTGAACTGCTTACTGAGCGTAATCCCCTGATACTGATAAGACGAGCCGATCTTCGGGCCATAGACCTTCTCCGGCGTCTCGTACATATCCTCGAAAAAGAGTTTGCAGAAGGTCTGGCCGTCGGATATCATAAAGGGCACGTCATGGGCGCGCACCTCAAGCACGGCCTTTGTCCCCTTTACCTCGCCCTTCTGACCATAGCCGAAGCCCGGGTCGAAAAACCCGGCATAATGAGTGCGAAGCTCGCCAGAGCCGGCCTCATAGGCCACCATCTCGGCGGCGTAGTCCGGCGGGACGCGAATCTTTTCTTTCGACGAAAGGATATAGAATTCCTCAGGCTCGAGTATCAGTCTGCCGCCGGGATTACGCGGGATCGGGTCCCAGAACTCGGCGATATTGTAATAGTCCTTCCTCGACAGGTCCACGACGTGGCTGTTCTTCTTGGACTTGTATCCAACGACCCCTGCGCCGTTCGCGCCGGAGAGGTCGACGCTCATGAAAAGCCCTTTCGAGACCTTCAACGCCTCACGGGAGATGTGCGCGTCGCCGTCGTACAGAAGGCGCGTGGAGCGGTGTATCGAGCGGAGCCTCGCGTCCGTCACCTCGCAGTCTCCCGCAAGAAACCGCATCTGCACGAGCGAGAGCCCGGCGCTCACCTTTATGGTGAACGACCTCGGCATGACCTCAAGGTAGAGCCTGCCTTTATAGCCGGGCGCGACGTCGTCGAAGCGCGCCGACGCGTCGGTAAGGACGCGCGCGAAGATATCGAGACGGCCTGTGGTGGACTTTGGATTTGCGCGGCCGCGCACGTTTAGCGGCAGTGCCAACTCCTCCATAAGGGGTATCAGGTAGACGTGCCCCTTTTCAAGGATGCCGCCGTTGGATATATCCGTCTCATACATGACAAGCCCGCTGCCGTGGACGTCCGAGGTCGTGAGCCTGTCCGCGACAGGCCCTCCCTCGGGCAGGAAACTCGACACGAGCCGGTACGCCTTCGGCCCGAGCCTCAGGTCCATGCTCGCGGGCTGTATCTGGCCGTCGGCTATTGCCGCGCCCATTGATTTGACATTGCCCTGTGCAACCAGCTTCCTGAGCATCTGCGCGCTCAGTACGCCGCGCTTTTTCTTTACAGTCATCCGCATCCCTCGATATCATTATCGAATTTCAGCAACTTATAATAGCACAGAGCACGCCTTGCCGCAAAGCAAAACTCCTTGACAAGGCGGGCCGGGCTGGTAGATTATGTTAATCTAAGATAAAATGATTTACGCGTCGGCTAAGGGTTATATTTACCTCTTCGATAGGCCGCCGGGCATCGGTACTTATATGCGTTGAGACGGCTTAAAACGGCCTACTATACTTTACTTTAGCTGGACAACCGGAATTTTATAAAAAATCCCCGATAAAAAGGAGCGTCTATGGCAGGAGGAGTCAATAAGGTCATTCTCGTCGGCAACCTCGGCAAGGACCCGGAGATACGCTACACCACGTCAGGCATGGCCGTGGCGAAGTTCAGCCTCGCCACGAGCGAGACGCGCACGAAAGACGGACAGAAGGAAGAAAAGACCGAATGGCACAACATCGTCGCATTCGGCAAGCTCGCGGAGATATGCGGCGAGTACCTTGCCAAGGGCAAACAGATCTATATCGACGGCAAGATACAGTACCGCTCCTATGACGACAAGGAAGGCAACAAGAAGTACATCACCGAGATAGTGGCCAACGAGATGCGCATGCTCGGTGCAAAGGGCGCTGGCGGATCAGGCGGGGCCGGCGGCAAGGGCGCGTCAACCCAGGGCTCGGAGACCTCGGCGAACGAGTCGGCCCCGCCGGACTACGACGACGTGCCGTTCTAAGGCAGAGACAAGCACGACCTCCCCTGCGCAAGGGGAACGGGTTTTGCGCTTTCACCTCCCCTTATTCAAGGGGCGGGGCCCCCGTTGCGCGCGTAGCGCAACGCAACGGGGAGTGGGGAGGGGTTAATCTTTGCAGCCACAATGCTTGCTTGTTGCTTCGTGCATGCCCAACTTAACTCCCCCCTGCCCCCTCATGTGCGCTAAAGTTATGTCTTTGGCGCCTTTTGCAAAGAGGGGGAGTTTCGCGCCCCTTGACAACACAGTTGCTCTCCTTGTCAAGGAGGGGGAAGCAAAAGAGGGCACAACCAACAAGTCGTTTTCCCTCCCCTTGACAAGGGAAGGGCCAGGGTGGGGTAAAGTCTTAGTTCGGTTCTATCAACGCAAATCCCAATCTCGGACAACGATATGAAGAGAGCAGAGGTCATCGCGCCCGCGGGCAACAGCGCATCGCTCAAGGCGGCAATAGACGCCGGTGCGGACGCGGTCTATCTCGGTTTCAACGACGACACGAACGCGCGGAACTTCGAGGGGCTGAACTTCACCCCTGCGGAGCTCGCGGATTCCATCGGCTACGTCCGCGCAAAGAACAGAAAATTCTACGTCGCAATAAACACCTTTCCGCAGGCCGCGAACTTTACAAAATGGTACAAGGCAGTCGACCGGGCCGCGGAGCTTGGCGCGGACGCCATCATCATAGCGAACCTCGGCATACTTCAATACGCACGCTCGAAATACCCGGACGCAAACCTGCACCTCTCAACCCAGGCCTCGGCCTCCAACTACGAGTCCATCAATTTTTACAGAAAGCACTTCGGCGTAAAGCGCGTGGTCTTGCCGCGCGTTTTGACAGTAGCTGAAATCAAGACGCTAATCGAGCATACGGAAGCGGAAATCGAGGTCTTTGCGCTCGGCGGGCTTTGCATCAACATCGAGGGCAGGTGCTACCTATCATCGTTCGTCACAGGCGCGTCCACCAACACCACGGGCGCGTGCTCGCCCTCGCGCTTCGTGCGCTTCACGTCCGAACCCGACAACGGCATGTCGATAAGATTGAACGACGTTCTGTTGAACAGGCTCTCGGCAACCGAGTCGTCGCCCTACCCGACCTGCTGCAAGGGCCGGTACCTGCGGCCTGACGGGGTTGCGGCATACGCCTTTGAAGACCCGGAATCCCTGAACGTCCTGCCCATCGTCCCCGACCTCATTGAAGCCGGAGTATCCGCATTTAAGATCGAGGGCCGCCAGCGCACCAAGACCTATGTCTCGGCCATGACCGGCGTATTAAGGGAAGCAGTCGATTCCTACTATCAGAACCCGGCAGCCTACACGGTAAAACCCCAATGGGCCACAAAGGTCTTATCAACTTTCGAAGGCACGAAAGAGACGCTCGGGTCGTATCCGGGGAAGTAGGGGGGAGACTTTTTTGCCTCCCCCTTTGAAAAAGGCGCTAAGGACACAACGTTAGCGCACAAGGGGAACTGAGGAGGATTTGTTGTGTTTTGAAACTATTAACGGAAAGAGGACGTCATTTTTGTGTGTCGTCATTCCCGCAATCCCCCCTCGTTCCCAAGCTCCAGCTTGGGAACGCAAATGGCGGGAAGCTCTGCTTCCCGTTCAAACCCCAATAAGGTCTACATCCAGCCGCCCGGCACCCGAAATATAATTGCTTGCGCTGGAGTAACTCCAATGCTCAGGGCGCTCAACCAACCCTCTCCTTAACGGGTTATTATGGATGTATTCTATCTTTTGCCGCAGCATCTCCTCGGTTGTTATCTCCTGCGAATGAAAACCCTCCTGCCATACCTGATGCTCGCTCCCGGTCTTATGAAAACGCTTATAAAACTTCAGTTGGTTTAAAAGCCAATCTTTTCTCCCTATCTGCGCCGCTTGTATTATCCCCCTTGCAGTGTAGCTTTTAAAATCCTTCATAACCAGCGGGAATTTTTCGCCGGAAGCGACCAGATGGATGTGGTTGTCCATAATGGCGTAAGCGCATATCTTCAGCCCCTTATTGCCCATGCAATACTTTAAGGAATCGATTATCACATCGCAATACAGACTCGACGTGAAAATCGGAATCCATTCAACGATTGTAGAGGTCATAAAATAAACGGCGCCGCTCTCAACGGTCTTATAACGGGTTCGCATTATGGCTCCTTATTAAAAGCGGAGCTTTCAAGGCAAATGCGTTCCCAAGCAGGAGCTTGGGAACAAGAAAACTAACTCCCCCCAACCCCCTCTTTACAAAGAGGGGGAGCTGACGCCTCAGAAGAAGACCGGAACGCCCTTAAGCCCGGTATCCTCGGCAAGGCCGCAGACGATATTCATGTTCTGCACGGCCTGGCCGGATGCGCCCTTTACGAGGTTGTCGATGACCGAGACGACCGTAAGCCGGTTTTTTACCTCGTCCACGTAGACCCCGATATCGCAGAAGTTTGACCCGCGCACCTGATTGATATCCGGAAACCTTCCGACCGGCATCACCCGCACGAACTGCTCGTTTGCATAGAAGTCGGTGTAGAACCTGTGCGCGTCCGTGACGTGCTGTTTCAGTTTCGCATAGACGGTCGAGAGTATGCCCCTTGAAACCGGCAACAGGTGCGGGGTGAAGGTAATCGACATCTGGGTCTTGCAAAGGAGCGATAGCTCCTGGTTCATCTCCGGCGTGTGTCTGTGGCCGCCAACCTTATACGCCTTGAACGAGTCCGCGACCTCGACGAACGCGGTATCGAGCGACGCGCCCCTGCCCGCGCCAGATACCCCGCTCTTTGAATCGGCTATGATGCTTCCCTGCTCTATGAACCCGGCCTTTGCAAGCGGGGCGAGCGCAAGGATGACTGACGTTGGATAGCAACCGGGGTTTGCCACGAGACGGCTGCCTTTTATCCTCTCCCTGTAAAGCTCCGGCAGGCCGTATACGGCCTCGCTAAGCAGGGCCTGGGCCTTGTGCTCGCCATACCACGCCTTGAACACGGCCGGGTCGCGCAGGCGAAAGTCCGCGCTCAGGTCTATGACCTTCTTCCCGGCCTCGACAAGGCCGGGCACGACCTCCTGGGACGCGCCGTGCGGCAGGCAGCAGAATACGACCTCGGCCTCCATGTCAGCGGACTGCACCGCGCCGCTGAAGACAAGGCCGTCATAGAAGCCTGCGAAGGCCGGAAAGACCTCGCTGACAGGCTGGCCCGCGTACTGGCGCGAAGAGGCATGCACGACCTCGACCTGGGGATGGCCCGCCAGAATCCTCAGAAGCTCAAGCCCCGTGTATCCGTTGGCCCCGATTATAGCTACCTTTATCTTGTCTGCCATTAGACCCCCTCACTCTGCCCTCTTGTGCGCTAACGTTATGTCGTGTGCGCTAATGTTGTGTCTTTGGCGCCTTTGGCGCCTCCCACAAGGGGAGAGGGTTTTACGTTTTTTTTCTTTCCCCTCCCCTTATCAAGGGGCGGGGTCCCCGTTGCGCGCGCAGCGCAATGCAACGGGGAGCGGGGAGGGGTTAATCTTTACGCTTACGCATTGCATCGCGCCCGCTCCAGCATAACTCCCCCAGCCCCCTCTTTTACAAAGAGGGGGTTTAGCGCCTCCATGTGCGCTAACGTTATGTCTTTGGCGCCTTGACAACACAGTTGCTCTTGTGCGCTAACGTTGTGTCTTGTGCGCTAATGTGGTGTCTTTGGCGCCTTTGGCGCCTTTAGCGCCTCCCACAAGGGGAGAGGATGTTATGCGTCACGCTCACTGAACCGCAGTGCCATAATTAACCGACTCGGTCACGTTCGCGGTGCCGCGCTGGAGCATGTGGCAGGTCCCCTCGAATATCGCGCCGTCCCCTATGATAAGGTTCGGCGTATGCATATCGCCGAGTATCTTTCCCGGAGACTTTATCTCGACCCTCGTCGTCGCGTTAAGCGTCCCGTTTATCTCACCGGTCACCACGGCCGAGCCTACCTTGATATTGCCCTCCACATGCCCGCCCTCGCCCACAACGAGCGTGCCGGTCGCGTCTATCTCGCCTTTGAAGGTACCGTCTATCCTGACGGTATCCGCAAAGGTGAGCTTACCCTCCACAATCATGCCCTTGCCGATAAAACCGATAAGATCGCCCTCGTGCGGTTTCTCGCTCTTTTCCTTGCTGCCTCCGAACATACAGACCCTCCTGGTGCGTCCGATTTTAGCAGGTTGCTGTCCGGCAGTCCGCCAAAGGCGGACTGCCGGACAGCAACCTGAACGAATTTTGAATTTCCCTACAGCCTGCTAAAGCCCGTTTACCGACCTCAGAAGGTCGATTATACGCTCGCGCTCATCCGTTGAAAAATATATTATCTCTATAGCCCCGCGTCCACCCTTCTCTTTAAAAACGACCTTCGTGCCGAAGATGCCGCGCAGCTCGTCTTCAACCTCGCTAAAGGCCGCGCCAGCCGCAGCAGTTGCCTTTTTTGCCTTCGCTGATTTGCGGCCGGCGCCTTTCTCATTGACAAGCGCCTCTGCCTGGCGCACGGACAGGCCTTTTGTGATTATCCTGCGGCAGAGCTCATTTGCCGCGGCGTGGCTGTCAAGGGCAAGCAAGGCCCTTGCGTGTCCCATGCTTATCGAACCTTTGACAAGCTCTTCTTTCACCTCGATCGGAAGTTTGAGCAGGCGCAGGTAATTGGTCACCGTCGCCCGCTCCTTGCCCACCTTCTTTGCAACGGCCTCCTGCGAGAGACCGAAACCCATAAGGGTCTTGTAGGCCTCGGCCTCTTCTATGGCATTGAGGTCTTCGCGCTGGACGTTCTCTATGATGGCAAGCTCGATGCCCTCCTCGTCCGTCGCATCCGTTACAACGACCGGCACCTCGATAAGCCCGGCCATGCGCGAGGCCCTCCAGCGCCTCTCGCCCGCGATAAGCTCGTAGCCCGACGAAGTGCGCCTGACGATAAGCGGCTCGATTATACCCTTTTCCTTTATCGAGTCCGCAAGCTCGCGTAACGCCGCCTCGTCAAAATGTTTTCTCGGCTGAGAGGCGTTGGGGCTGATTTCAGCCGCAGGCATGAGCCTGTACTTCGACTGAACCCCGCTTGAGGCCGAAGGGGCGTCCGAAATGAGCGCGCCAAGACCCCGGCCAAGCACCTTCTTTTTTCCATCCGACATTTGCTGTCCTATAACTGCTTGTTTTTATTATACTTTATTATGCCAGAATAAGTTCAGGCCCTCTGCGCGACCTGAGCCAATCCCAATCCATGATGTGCGCCGACAATCTCCTTTGCAAGCTCCATATAGCTTATCGCGCCGGTTGACTGGACGTCGTACAGGATGACCGGCTTTCCAAAGGACGGGCTCTCCGAGAGCCTGACGTTACGCGGTATCATCGTCTTGAAGGCCTTATCCTTGAAGTGGTTCCTTATCTCCTGCTCTACCTGATGCGCAAGCCTGTTGCGCGAGTCGAACATCGTCAGAAGCACCCCTTCAAGCTCAAGCGCGGAGTTGAGCCTCGACTTTATAATCCCTATCGTCTTCATTATCTCGCTTATCCCCTCGAGCGCATAATACTCGCATTGAAGTGGGATAAGGACAGAGTCAGCCGCAACAAGGGCGTTCACCGTAAGGATGCTCAGAGACGGCGGACAATCTATGATGATATAATCGAAGGCGTCCACCAGCGGGCGCAGACACTCCTTGAGCCTGAACTCGCGGCCGATATAATCTATAAGCTCGACCTCGGCTCCGGTCAGCTCCCTTGAAGATGGCGCGAGCTTCAGGAAGCGAAGCTCGGTATCCCTTATAAGCCCTTTAAGCTCCTCGTCACCTGCTACGGCCTCGTAGATGCCCCGGCCGTGCTTCTCGATGCCAAGCCCGCTCGTGGCGTTGCTCTGCGGGTCAAAGTCAACGAGCAGGACTCTGCGCTCGGCCGCGGCCAGAGAAGCGGCAAGGTTTACGCTCGTGGTAGTCTTCCCGACCCCGCCCTTTTGATTGGCTATCGCTATTATCCTGCCCACACCCACCCCGTATCCTTTCCCGGCCAATTGCCCCGTCTACGTCAGTCCCGCGCAACAGCCTCACTATGAGAGATTAAAACATATCAGGCATGGATTCAAGGGTTTTCTTTAACGATGTTTCACGTGGAACATCCCGCAAATCCTTAGAGCCATACCCTGCAAAAGGGAATCCGCGCAGTAACGTTACAAACCCTGGCCTTGAACCAATCCAACGTGATGTTCCACGTGGAACATTCCCTTATAATGGCCGCCTGAAGACGAGCAACGACGTGCGCCTATCGCTAAAAGGTATCTCCACCTCATGGAGCCCCTCGAATACAAGGTCATGCTGGCCAGGCTGAAAACCGGCCAACTCCTCCTGGGCCTTTGGCCCTTTCATGGCTATGATTACCCCGCCCGGCGCAAGATACGGCCGGCTCATCTCTAAGAAATCGGGCAGATTTGTAAAGGCCCTCGATATCACGCAATCAAAGAGACCGGCATACTTCTTTACAAGGGCCTTATCCTCAAGACGGGCGGCAATTGCCTCGATATCCGGGCCAAGTTCAACGGTGCGGATGATATGGCGCATGAAAAGGACCTTCTTTGAGACAGAATCAACAAGGGTGACACGGAGGTTCGGGAGGACTATCTTAAGCGGGATGCCGGGAAACCCGGCGCCCGCGCCTGCATCAAGGAGGCGCGTAACCTTGTCAAGGAAACGGCATGGGGCAAGAGAATCCAAAAAATGCCGTGTGATGACATCTTCGTCCGCCTCAATGGCCGTAAGGTTCATACGCGCATTCCATGCCTTAAGCTCATGCAGGTAGACCATGAACTGACCCACGACCTGCGGGCTCAGGCTGACGCCGAGCGTGCGGCCGCCGGACTCAAGCACCTTTTTCAATTGCGCCGTATCTGCCGCCATTATCGCCCTACCTTCTTAAGATGTATCATAAGCATGGATATGGCCGCCGGGGTGACGCCGGATATCCGGCCTGCCTGACCAATGGAGAGCGGCCTTAAACGGCCGAGTTTTTCCCGTATCTCGGTAGAAAGCCCACTGACCTCGTTATATGCAATCTCCCTTGGGATGACCATGGCCTCGACACGGCGAAACCGCTCCGCCTCTTCGAGCTGGCGTTTTATATAACCCTCATATCGCGTCTCCACCTCTATCATCCCGCTAAGCTCGGGCGGCAAGTCAACGGACAGACCCGCAAGTCTGAAGACGGCGCCAAGGTCAAGCCCGGGCCTGCGCAGAAGTTCACGAAGGCTCATCGACTTTCTTATCTCCATAAGGCCAATGGAGGATAACGCCGAATTGACTTCCAAACTCGGGTTTATGCGGGTGGAATCGAGCATGGCTTGAATCTCCTCCATGCGTTGTTTCTTGTCAACGAAGGCGGTATAGGTCGCCGGGTCTACAAGACCAATCGCAAAACCCTTCTGCCGCAGGCGCATCTCGGCGTTATCCTCGCGCAGCAAGAGCCTGTACTCGGCGCGCGATGTAAAGAGCCTGTACGGCTCAACCGTGCCTTTTGTAACGAGGTCGTCTATCATCACGCCGATATACGCCGAACTCCGGTCAAGGATAAACGGCCCTCGGCCCTGCACCGACATGGCCGCATTGATGCCCGCCATCAGGCCGAGGCCTGCCGCCTCTTCATACCCGGAGGTGCCGTTTATCTGCCCGGCCAGAAAGAGACCTGAGACGGCCTTTGTCTCAAGCGAGGACTTAAGCTCGGTCGGTTCAACGTAATCATACTCGATGGCATAACCCGGACGCACTATCTCGGCCTCTTCAAGTCCTTGAATTGTATGGATAAATTGCCTCTGCGCGTCAATAGGTAGAGATGTCGAAAGACCGTTCGGATAGACCTCGACAGTATCATAGCCCTCAGGCTCAAGAAAGACCTGATGCCTTGGCCGGTCCGGGAACTTCATCACCTTGTCTTCGAGCGAAGGGCAGTAGCGCGGGCCGGTGCCTTCTATGACCCCGCTATACAGGGGCGAGCGAGCGAGGTTGGCGCGAATGACACGGTGGGTCGCCTCGTTTGTATATGTTAGGTGGCAGGGGAGTTGCTTACGCGTTATCGGGGCGGAAGAGAACGAAAACGGATGCCACTGACCATACCCTTGCAACTCCTGCTCCTCTACCTTCGAGTAATCAATGGTGCGCGAATCAAGACGCGGGCAGGTACCGGTCTTGAAACGGCCAAGGCTCAGACCCAGCTTACGCAAAGCGTCCGAGAGCCCGACGCTTGCAAGGTCGCCTGCGCGGCCGCCGGGGTAATTCACCAGCCCTATATGGATAAGCCCGTTAAGAAACGTGCCCGTGGTTACGATAACGGCCCTTGCGTTAATAACCTCGCCTGTTTGCAGACGGACCCCGGCAACAAGGGCGCGCTCAAGGCCCGGGACCGTGACTATATCATCGACCATTGCCTGACGCAGATGGAGGTTGGGACAGGACTCCACTGCTCTACGCATCCTGCGTCTGTAAAGCGCCCTGTCGGCCTGCGCCCGGGTTGCGCGCACAGCCGGGCCTTTGCTGGCGTTCAGCGTCCTGAACTGTATGGCCGTATCGTCAATGGCCTTTGCCATCTCGCCGCCAAGGGCGTCTATCTCCTTTACGAGATGGCCCTTGGCAACCCCGCCTATGGCGGGATTACACGACATCTGGCCGATAGTATCGAGATTCATGGTAACGAGCAGGGTGGCCAGGCCCATGCGAGCGGCGGCAAGCGCGGCCTCGCAACCTGCGTGCCCACCGCCGATGACTATAATCTCGTAAGAATCAGATGCGCCCATGATATAAAAACCCCTTTGCCCCGATGCCTCCCTTTTCTCCGTTCAAAGGGATTAGCCTGCCAAGCCAGATGTATTTTATAGTATCAGCCAAAGCCATGTCAACAAGGCGTCTCACGACGGTAATGTCAGAGGAAGAGGCTTATGCGTAACACCTTATAAAATAAAGATTTTTTATAGAACACGACCCGTGCCAATCCGCTAACAACGTGAAATTACAGAGAAAAAATTGTCATTGACAATCCTAAAAAAATCAGTATACTTCTACCCTATGCCAAATACAAAGATCAAGACAAAAAAAGCCTCTCCTGCAAAGAAAAAACCAACCGCGACAAAGACCAAAGCCCCGGTAAAGAAGGCAACTGCCCCAAACCGCAAGCCCAAGACGGCAGCGTCAAAGGCCGCGCCAAAGAAGGCAAAGACCGCCGCGATTAAACCGGCAAAGGCGAAGACGCCTGCGGCAGCGCCCGTCAAGACCGGCGCAAAGGTCCCTTTCAAAAAAGAGATCACACAGAAACTCATCGCGGCAAAGGCCAAGATACTCCAGGAGGTCTCTCAGAAGATGAGGACCGAGAGCGACGTCCTCAAATTCGAGATAGGCGACATCTACGACATAGCCTCAAACGAACGCGAGCGCGAGCTAAGCCTGATGTTCGGCGACCGCGACCGCGAGAAACTCGCGGAGATAGAAGACGCGCTTGAAAGGATACGGGAAAACACCTACGGCGAGTGCGAGGAGTGCGGCGAGCCCGTGGCCGAGAACAGGCTCCGCGCCCTGCCCTTTACCCGCGTCTGCGTCGAGTGCCAGTCGAAACAGGAGCGCGAACAGAGGATAAAGGGCCGATTCGAGGAAGAATCAGGCCTCGGCATACTCGAGCGGCCTGAGGGCGAGGACGAAGAATTTTAACGGTCGGCCGATATGCGCCTGTGACCGGAGCGGACAAGACCCGAAACGTGAGACGACTTCATAAAGCCCCTGCCACAGGCAGGGGCTTTACAATTTCAGGCGTATGAAAGAAGAGACGAAAAAGATAGGCTACGCGATTACGGTCGCCGTGGTGTTCACGCTCCTTGCCGCGTCGATCGCCATAAGATACGGCCTCGTCGCAAAGACCGGGCCGCAAAACGTCACATTCAAAAAGATGCTCATGGGCACTGTCGTCGAGCTGACGCTCCGCGACGACGGGCAAGACCTTGACAAAGCGGCCCAGGCAGGTTTTGCGGAGATAGAGCGGCTTGAGCCGGTCTTTTCAAATTATATAAAGGAGAGCGAGACCACGCGCATCTCGCTTAACGCGGGCAAGCTCGTCAACATAAGCCCGGATACCATAGCGGTCTTGAAAAAGGCGCTCATGGTCGCCGAGGTCTCCAAAGGCGCATTCGACCCGACCATCGGCGCGCTGGCAAAGGTCTGGGGACCGTCAGGTGAAAAAGGGGTCGTGCCATCCGAAGCAGAGGTCAAAAAACTCCTGTTGCTCGTCGACTGGAAGAAGATAATCGTGGATGAGACCGGGGGCAAGGCCGGACTGGCTGAAAAGGGCATGAGCATCAACCTCGGCGGGGTTGCCAAAGGTTATATCGCGTGGAAGGCCGCGGAAGCCGTAAAGGCAGATGGCATCAGGCGCTGCATCATAAAGGCGGGCGGAGACATGTACGTGTTCCAGGATATGGCGGATAACCCAAAGCCGTTCATCATCGGCATACAGCACCCGCGCTCCAAGGCCCTGCTCGGCGAGGTCTACGTGGACTCGGGCGCGATATCGACTTCAGGGGACTATGAGAGGTTCTTTGAAAAGGCGGGCGTGCGCTATCACCACATATTGGACCCGAAGACCGGGTTCCCTGCCCGTAAGTCCATGAGCGTGACCATCGTCTCAAAAGACCCGACCCTCGGCGACGCCCTTTCAACCGCGGTCTTTGTCATGGGGCCTGTCGACGGCATGGCGCTCATAGAAAGGCTCGACAATGTCGAAGGGGTCATCGTGGACGCAAACGGCAAGGTCACGGCGTCGAGCGGGTTTAAGGGAAAGATATTTTGATTTAAAGATATACGGCGCGAAACCCGGCCCCGCCGCATATCCGTCTGCCAACGGATTCCGCTTTGGAGTTGCCCTCTATCCCCATCTGTTCTATAATCCAGTTTTACCTATGGACCCCTGATTAATTTCACAATGATGTCATTCTGAGCGAAGCGAAGAATCTCGCCTCTAAGAAATTCAGCAAATTGCGAGATGTAAATTATCCGAAAAAACAATGGATAATTTACAAGCAATGAAGATGCCATTTATATTCGCTTGCTTTAACCTGAAAAAAGACGCTGGTTAAAGCAAGCTATGCTTGACTTCGTCGCTTGTGCGCTACGCGTTATGTCTTTGGCGCCTTCGCTCCTCAGAATGACAAAAAGGAAATGGATTAATCAGAGGTTCCCTATATAACAATGCAAACCATGACAACTGAATCGGAAAAATTCGACCAATACGAGCAGGAGTGGTGGAACCCGGCCGGAAAACTCTTCTCGCTCCACAGGATAAACCCCCTGCGCTTCGGCTACTTCTCCGGACACGCGGGAGAGCTTAACAACGCCCGCGTACTTGACGTGGGCTGCGGCGGCGGCCTGCTTGCCGAGAGGTTTGCCGATGCCGGGGCCTCGGTCACCGGCATCGACCTCTCGCCAGTGGCCATAGCAGCGGCCAAGAAACACGCCGCCTCATCCGGCCTTACAATCGACTATCGAGTCGCCTCGCCTTCCGCCATCACGGAAAAGGACGGCCTTGGACTCTTTGATATCATCGTCTGCGCCGAGGTTTTAGAACACGTTGACGACCTTGAGACCTTCCTGGCCGCAACGTTAACCATGCTCAAGCCCAACGGCCTCTTCTTCTTCGGCACAATCAACAAGACCTTGAAGGCGCGCTTGCTCGCCATTGCAATTGCGGAAGATATCCTGCACATGGTCCCGCGGGGCACGCACGACTTCAAACGTTTCATACGGCCGTCGATACTCAAGGAGATTTTAAGGAAGAACAACGTGGAGATGCTCGAACTCAAGGGGATGTCCTACGACCCGCTGCGCCTTGAATTCAGGCTATCGAACGACACTTCGGTGAACTACCTGGGATATGCGAAGAAGAAGGGATAGTCGGAAACCGAATTACACCTTGCCGCATTCAGCAGCCGTATTGTGTTATGCGCCCCTCTCGTCAAAGGCCTTGTTCATCTCCGCGGCTATGCGGGCCGCCGCCTCTACAGGGTCTTTGGCGTCCCTGATAGGCCTGCCCACGACAACGTAATCCGCCCCGTTCTTGACCGCCTCGTACGCGGTGACAACGCGCTTCTGGTCTCCGACGGGGTCGTCCTTGCCCCTGATGCCGGGCGTGACAAGCAGAAAGTCCTTGCCGCACGCCTTGCGCAC
>JACRNO010000093.1 GCA_016234855.1 Deltaproteobacteria bacterium
CACCGGGACTCTGGTCTCGGCCTTAAGCCTCTTGTTCATCCTGTCGAGTATCGGCTGGGATATGGACTCAACGCCGTAGCCGACTTCCACGCAGCCGGCGTCTTTCATGGCGGAAAGGATTTCCCTGTCCACCTGATTTATCCTGCCCTGGCACGACCACGTAACGCCGAGCTTTTTAAGCTCGGCGCACAGGGCCAGAGACCTCTTTTTGTTGACCAGAAGTAGCTCGTCGTTGAAGGCAAGATGATTGATGCGGTATCTCGCCTTCAATTCCTCCGCCTCGGCCACGACCCTGTCGATTGAGCGCAGCCGCATACCCTCGAAGGTCTTTGAGCAGTAATTGCAGCTATAGGCGCAGCCCCTTCCTGCCAGTATATCCGCCGAGCGGCGCGGCGCATCGCGAACCGCCGAGCTTACCCTGTGCGTGCGCTCATACGAGGCGTTTGCGATTATCTTCTCCATGTCAAAGAGTTCCCTGTTAGGGAACCCGAGGCTGTCCAGGTCTTTTATCGCCTCTCGCGGCCCGGTCAGCACGGCACGACCATCTTTTATATACGCTATGCCTTTGACCTTCTCGGGATTGGAGTAGTTGCGCAGAAGCTCCACAAAGGTAAGCTCGCCTTCGCGGAGCACGCAGACGTCCACGCCCGTATTGCGCAGGATTATCTCATGGCTGAACGTAGGCCCTGCACCGCCGCATATAACCGGCGTATCCGGCCGCCTCTTTTTCAACCCCAGCGAAAACTCCTTCAGATACCCGTATTGAGTGGCATAGGCGCTGATGCCCAAAAAATCATACTTTGAGTAGTCTATCTTCTCCAGCGCCTCTTCCATCGTATACTGCAAGCCCCAGAGGTCGATGGCGTCGTGGGCAATGCCTTCATCGGCAAGGCAGTTGGAGATATAGCCGAGCCCGAGCGGATAGCACTCCGGCGGCCTTGAAAGACCGTTGCCGTAGAAGTGAGGCAGTTGTATGAGGGCGACTCTCATGGCTTGAAGGTTATATCGTGGAACTTCTTGCGCAGGATATCGCCGAGGTCCACGTCCCTCAGACAGTCCTTTATGCGCATAGATGCGTTGCCGTCGCCATACAATGATACGGTAGCGCCGAGCGTTGCCTTGAACTCCGGGGAGACGGCCTTCTTAATCGCCCCTGCTATGGCATCGGCCGTCTCAGCGCAGTCTATGACGGATGAGGCCTTGAGCCGCCCGTGCTGACGCTCGCCGATATTCACGGCCGGCTTTTTAAACGCCGGGGCCTCGATTATCCCGCTCGACGAGTTGCCGACGAGCGCATCCGCAAGGCTCATCGCGCTCAAGTATCTCAATTGGCCAAGGGACGTCACGGCCTTGACCCTCTTCGGGTTTTTGGCGGCGTAGCCTTCTATCAGCGCGGCCATAGACCTGCCGCCCGCGTCCGCGTTCGGGCTTGTGATTATCACCTTTGCCTCAGGGAAGCGGTCAAGCGCGGTAAAGAGTTCGCATAACGGCCCTTCTGCACCGTCCTTGCTCAACGTGACCGGATGGTATGTCACGAGCAGGCTCTTTGCACCAAGCTCAAAACCGATTGACGCCTCAAGCTCGGCCTTTGAAAGGAGCTTGAGCCTTTTTATATTGTCTATGCCGGGCGCGCCGAAGTTAAAAACCCTCGACGGGTCCTCGCCCAACTGCACGACCCTCTTTGCATAAGGCTCGGCAGCCACGAAATGCAGGTGGCTCATCTTGGTGACGGCGTGCCTTACGGCCTCGTCTATCGCGCCTTCGGTTGACTCGCCGCCGTGTATGTGGGCAATGGGGATGCGCGCGGCCATGGCGGCCTGGGCAGCGGCCAGTATCTCGTACCTGTCGCCAAGGACGACCATGATATCGGGGGCGAGGCGGGCAAGGGCGTCCGCCATGCCGATGACTCCGAGGCCGATGGACTTGGCGATGCCGACCGGCGTGTCACTCGACAAGAGCATCTCGACCCGGGCGTCTATCGTAAAACCGTCTTCCTCAATGACCCTGTAGGTGAGGCCGAACTCGGGCGCGAGATGCGCGCCAGTGGCTATCACCTGCAGCTCAAGCCCGGGGTCGGCCTTGAGCTCTGCCATAAGCCGCGATAAAAGCCCGTACTCGGCGCGGGTGCCGGTAACTACGCATATCCTACGCCTGGGCACGTTCCTCCCCCAAAATAGCGCTGCTTGGTATGTTGATGAGACGGCTCTCCAACGCCTCGGCTGTTGAGAGGTCAGCCCTCGGACAATCCGCGAACATGGGGAGCCTCGGCATAAGCGTCCACGCGGGCCGCGTGGCCATACCAACGGCGTTCGTCATCTCGATTAACGCGTCGCGGCTGCCGGCGTGCGCCTTGTCGAGCAGCAGGACGTTGAGCCAGTAATTGCTCCGCGCAAACTCAGGCTCGGTGAAAAAGCTTACGCCGCTGACACCTTCAAAGGCCAGCCTGTACCTTTCGGCCAGGATGCGTTTCTTTTCGATGAAATCAGGCAGGCTCTCAAGCTGCGCGCAGCCGAGGGCCGCGTTGATATTAGGCATCCTGTAGTTGTAACCCACCATATCGTGAGAGATCGCCCATTTGTGCGGCACTCGCGCGGTAGTGGTTATGTGCTTTGCAAGACGGCCAAGCTCGTCGTCGTTCGTAAGGATTGCGCCCCCGCCGCCTGTCGTAACAATCTTGTTGCCGTTAAAGCTCAGGGCGGAGATCCTGCCGACGTTGCCCGTATGCCTGCCCTTGTAAAACGAGCCGAGCGACTCGGCCGCGTCCTCTATGAGCACGAGCCGGAAACGCCCGCATACCTCGGAAAGCGCGTCAATATCAACAGGGTGCCCGAATGTATGCACGGGCACGACGGCCCTTATGCGTCTGCCGGTCTTTCTGTTGACGCAGCCCGCATCCGTCACCTGCGCCGCGCCCTTGAGATAATCACCGAATTTAAGCGGGTCAATCCCAAGCGTTAAATAATCGCTGTCAACAAAATGCGGGACAGCGCCGCAATAGGTAACCGCGTTTGCCGTGGCCACGAAGGTCAGGGCCGGGACGATGACCTCGTCGCCCGGCTCCACCCCTGAAAGCTTGAGGCAGATATGCAAAGCCGCGGTGCCGTTGACCACGGCAACGGCGCGCCTTACCCCTGTATAGGCGGCAAGGTCGGCCTCAAGCCTGTCCACGAACCTGCCCACGGACGAAACCCAGCCCGTATCAAGGCACTCCTTGACATACTTCCACTCGTTGCCGGAAAAGCGCGGCTCGTGCAGCCCGGTCGAGGAAAGACCCGCGGGCAACGCGCCCTTTAACGCGGTTAATACGGCATTCTCGTCAAATGCTGCTGTCATATATTGTATATGCCCGTCTTGTACGCCTTGAGGTTTTCAGGGTCTGAGAACCACGCGGCAGTCTCGGCAATGCCGCGCCTGAGGCCGTCAAGACCGGCGTATCGCGGCTCCCACCCGATGAGCCTCTTTGCCTTTGAGTTATCCGCCCAGAGCCGCTCCACCTCGCTCTTCTCCGGCCTGAGCCTCTCGGCGTCGGTCATGACCTCGACCTTTACGCCCATGACCCCGGCTATCATCTTCACCGTATCGCCGATGGATATCTCGAAGTTGCTCCCGCCGTTTATGACCTCTCCCACGGACGCGGCAGACTCTGCGGCCGCGATAAAGAGACGCGCCGTATCCGCGACGTAGCTGAAATCCCTCGTCGGATGGAGCGCGCCGAGTTTCAACGTCCTCGCGCCTGCGGCAATCTGGGTGATGACCGCCGGGATAATCGCCCTTGCGGACTGGCGCGGCCCGTAGGTGTTAAACGGACGTACGACGGCCACCGGGGTATTGAACGCGTTGTAGAAAGATATCGCCATCTGGTCGGCCCCTATCTTTGAGGCCGAGTACGGCGACTGGCCCTGGAGCGGATGGTCTTCGGTTATCGGCACGAAACGGGCCGTGCCGTAGACCTCGCTCGTGGAGGTATGAATCACCTTCTCCACGCCCAGCTCGCGTGCGGCCTGAACCACATTAAGGGTGCCCTTGACGTTCGTGTCAACGTAGGTATCCGGAGAATGATATGAATAAGGTATGGCGATGAGCGCGGCAAGGTGCATGACCACGTCACAGCCCTTCATGGCCGTCCTTACGCCGTGCGGATCGCGTATGTCGCCTGCAAAGACATCGAGGGATTTTACGAGCTCCCTGGGAGACCTGTCGAGCCAGCCCCAGGAATTAAAGGAGTTATAGACCACGAATGCGCGCACGTCAAAACCCCGGCGCACCAACTCCTCAACAAGGTGCGAGCCGATAAAACCGTCGGCCCCTGTAACGAGTATCTTTTTCCCCTTTAGAGTCATCTGCGTCAGCCTGTCGCCTTGAAATACCTGATTATTTTGCAGCAGATGCCAAACGGGGCAAAAGGAGATGTATATAGACGCCGCGCCCGTCA
>JACRNO010000002.1:0-3969 GCA_016234855.1 Deltaproteobacteria bacterium
TACGAGGTTTAGATGAAGATAAAGCGGTTATACATCCACGGGTTCAAGTCCTTTGTCGAGAAGACGAATATCGTCCTTGCATCCGGGGCCTCGGCCATAGTCGGGCCGAACGGCTGCGGTAAGAGCAATATCGTCGATGCCATCAGATGGGTACTCGGCGAGCAGAACGCGAGGCATTTGCGCGGCAAGGAGATGCAGGATATCATCTTCAACGGTTCGGAGGCGCGTAAACCCCTGGGCATGGCCGAGGTCGTGCTAACGTTTGCCAATGACGAAGGGCTTGCACCGGCGCGCTTTGCGAATTTTACGGAGATAGAGATATCCAGACGGCTCTACCGTTCGGGCGAGAGCGAGTATTTCATCAACAAGGTACCGTCGAGGCTCCGCGACATAGTCGAGCTTTTTACGGACACGGGCATAGGCACGCGCGCCTATTCGATAATAGAGCAGGGCCAGGTAGGCTGGCTGATAAACGCAAAGCCCGAGGACCGCAGGGTGATATTCGAGGAGGCCGCCGGTATAAACAAGTTCAAGCACAAGAAAGAGGCGGCCCTGCGGCGTCTGGAGTCTGCAAAGGAAAACCTGACGCGTGTGAGCGATATCATAAGCGAGGTCAAGAGGCAGCTCAATTCCCTCAACCGCCAGGCGAAGAAGGCCGAGCGTTACAAGCTCCTGCGCGAGGAGATGAAGGCAATCGACCTGCGCGCGGCCTCGTATGACTTCGCGAACCTTAACGCCGCGATTGCCGAGGCGACAAAGCGCCTGGCCAATATAAAAGACGAGGACTTCGCCGTCTTCAACAGTATCGCAGGGGCCGAGGCGGGCCTTGATGAGATAAGAAACGCGTATTCGACGCTTGAGAACGAGTACAAAGGGGTGAGGGAGAAGCTCTTCGCGCTTGAAAAGGAGTTGCAGGCCTCGGAGCGCGCAAGCGCGCTTGCCACAGTGCGCATCGAGGAACTCCGCCGTAACGAAGAGCGGCTCAAGCACGAGATAACGGAACTTAAAAAGAACAGGGAGTCGGGCGCGGCCGATATTGCAAGGCTCGGAGTCGCCGTGAGCGAGGCCTCGGCGTTTATAGACGCCCAGAAGCTGAAGCTCGGCGAGAGCGACGCCCGGCTTGCGGCTATTAACGAGACCTGCAAGTCCATGGAAGACGAGAAGGCGGGAGAGGCGGCCGAGGCATTCAAGGCCAATGCGCGGGCATCCGAGCTCAAGCACGCGATACAGTCGTCTCTGCGCGACGAAGACTTCATGCGCGTCAAGGAGTCAAAGGCCGCAACCGTGCTCAACGACGCGGCAGCCGCCCTTGCCCGGCTCGAAGAGGAGTCCGGAGCGATAAGGGCCGCCCTGTCCGAACACGCCGCGCTCAAGAGCGGGCTTGAGGCCGAGATGCTCGTTGTAAAAGAGAGGCTCTCGGCTCTGGAGGCCGGGCTTAAGGATAAAGAGGCGGAGCTTAAGGACGTAAGGGGGGCGCATGCAGGGGCCGCGGCCCGGCTAGCCACGCTTGAAGAAATGGAGCGCAACTTCGAGAACCTCAAGGGCGGTGCGAAATCCGTAATGCGCGCCGGCAACCTTCAGGGGTTGCGCGGTCTGCTGGCCGATTGCATCGAGACGAACCCCGGATGCGAGCGCGCCGTCGAGGCCGCCCTCGGCGACAGGCTTCAGTACATACTTGTCGAGAGTCATAAGGAGGGGGTCGACGCCATAGAGTTCCTCAAGGCCAGTAACGGCGGCAGGGGGAGCTTCGTGCCGCTGCGCGACGCGCGTCCCGTGGCAAGCCCGGTGGCGATGCAGATGACCGCGGGAGGCCATGCGGGCGGCAGGGAGATGCTCGGCGAGATAAAGATAAAGGACGGCTACGAGGCGATAATCAGCGGCCTGCTCGCCGACACATACATAGTTGACAACCTCGAGGCCGCGCTTTTCGCCTGGAGGCAGAACGGTTCCGCAAGCACATTCGTTACGCTCGACGGCGAGACCATCGACGGCCAGGGTATAATCACGGGCGGGGTTTCCACAGGCGTGGATTCCGGCATACTCCAGCGCCGCGCCGAGATAAAAAACATAAGCATTCAGGCAGGGGAGATGGCGGCGAAGGCGGCCTCCATCGAGGCCGCCGTTAGAGAGACCGCCCGCGCCATAGAGGAGACAGGGGCTGCGGCGGCCTCGTGCAAGGACAGGCTCCATGCCGCCGAGATAAAGCGGCTTGGTGACGCAAGCCGCCTTTCAAGGCTCGATGAGGACAGGGGCAGGATTGGGAAGGAGCGCGCCGAGGCCGAGCGCGACAAGGCGGACGCAGTAAGGCGTTTGGCCGAGCTTGGCGTAAAGAAGGCCGCCCTCGCCGAAGAGCGTTCAGGCGCGGAGGCCGCGCTCGCGGAGCGCGATAAGCGCATATCGGCCCTCGGCGCGGAGCTTGCGCGCCTGTCCGAGAAGAAGGACGAGGTCTCGAAGACGGCTACCGAGATAAAGATTTCCCTCGCGCAGGCCGCCGAACGCGCGGACGCCTTCACCAACGAGATTGTCGCCAAGGAGCGTTATATAGTTGATATCGACGGCCGTATCAAGGCCAGGGGGAGCGAGATAGACTCCGGCACGCAGGAGGCCGCTACACGCGATGAGGAGGTCCGCGCAATCAAGCTCAGGCTCGAGGAGCTTCTAACTGAGGCTGATACCGTCAGGAAGGCAGAGGTCTCCATGACCGAGCGCCTCGGCGACCTTGCCGAGGCGATGAAGGTTGCCGAGGGCGGGATCAAGGAGTTGAAGTCCAAACAGGCCGCTTTGCAAACCCTCAGGGCCGACGTATCCATGGAGTTGAAGGAGCTTGAGCTTGGGCTCAACAACCTGCGGGAGAAGACCCTTGAGAAGTACGGCGTGGCCATAGAGACGCACGTCGAGACGGCGCCGCAGGCCGGCGTCGTCGAGGCGCAGGGCGTTGACGGGGGCGTCCAGCCGCTGCGCGACGATATCGGCAGGGACGAGATGGAGGCGCGGCGCAGCGAGCTTCGCGAGAAGATAGCCGGTCTCGGCGAGGTGAGTCTCGGCGCGCTCGAAGAGTATAACGAGCTTGAGAGCCGCTATCAGTTCCTCGTCGACCAGCAGGCCGACCTGCAGAGGTCGGTCGACGCCCTGATGAGCGCGATAACGAGGATAAACAAGACGACGCGTGAGAAATTCGCCGCCGCGTTCGAGGAGATAAACGCGCGTTTCAAGGAGACCTTCCCCAAGTTCTTCAACGGCGGAAGGGCCGAGCTGCGCCTTGTCGAGGACTCCGACGCGCCCGACGCCGGAGTCGAGATAGTCGCACAGCCGCCCGGCAAGAGGCTCCAGAATATAACGCTCCTGTCGGGCGGAGAAAAGGCGCTTACCGCCACGTCCCTCATCTTCGCCATCTTCCTTACCAAGCCGTCGCCGTTCTGTCTGCTTGACGAGGTCGACGCGCCGCTCGACGACGCGAATATCGACAGGTTCAACTCGTTCGTAAAGGAGATGTCCCGGATGAGCCAGTTTATCCTGATAACCCACAACAAGAAGACGATGGAGATGGCCGACGCCCTGCACGGCATCACAATGGAAGAGCCGGGCATATCGAAGATAATATCGGTAAGGTTCTAACAGGCTGTTGTGGCCGACGGGCGGTATGCGGCGGGGTTGGTGAGGATGGCAAAGGCATCGTATCAGCAGGTTGCTGATAAACTTTAGATACGTCATTCCCGATGTCTTAATCCCCGGCTAAAACATTCGGGGATGAATTCAGTCTCTGTAAAATTAGCAGCTTATGGATTCCCGCTGCAGCCTGCCCTCGTGAAGACGGGGGCGGGAATGACGACATGGAGCGGCAACGCTGTGTTATCCGCAACCTTTCAGACCTTCGGGTCTGAACCCGCAGCGGCTGCATAGCGGAAGTTTGTGGTTGACGGGCAACGTTGCGCGCAATCCAATCCACACGGCGTAAAAAGACAATATAGA
>JACRNO010000002.1:4000-30962 GCA_016234855.1 Deltaproteobacteria bacterium
GAGCGGCAACGCTGTGTTATCCGCAACCTTTCAGACCTTCGGGTCTGAACCCGCAGCGGCTGCATAGCGGAAGTTTGTGGTTGACGGGCAACGTTGCGCGCAATCCAATCCACACGGCGTAAAAAGACAATATAGACAAGGACCATGTCTTTTAAAAGGATACTCAGGGAACTGACCGAGAGCGTCGGCGCCACAGGCGCGGTGATGCTCGATTGGGAGGGCGAGATAGTAGCGGACTACTCGACCGTGGAGGGGCTTGAACTCGACCTCATAGGCGCTCATCATGGCATCATACTTGATATCATCAAAGATGCGTCCGCGTGCCACAACGAAGGGCTTAAGGCGGGCGCGTTGAAAAGGGTCTCGTCCGTCGTCATCTCGACCCGCGGCGTGCGGCTCATCATCTCAACCCTCAAAGACGATTATTACCTCGTCGTCACCATGCCCCGTTCAAAGGGGCTTGTCTCGCGCGCAAGTTATGAATCCCGCAAGGCCGCTGTGAGGCTTGAGGCGGAGATGGGGTAGCGGGCGCGGTGCGGCTTTTTGCCCGATAACCACCTTCGCAAAAGACAGGGCAGGCTCGACCTGACCCGGAGCGCCCGATTACGTCCCGCACAATCCGTTATTCTCCGGAATCATACCGCCATTCCCATCCCCGTTCTTCACGCAGGCGAGAATCCAGTCAACAAGCGGCTCTCGCAGACGCGTTGATGCCGCTATAATCATGTCTGAATATCAGGCCTGCTTTCTCCTGGCTATTGCCGCAGGGCCGTCTTCAAGCCTTTCAGGCGTGCGTCTTGCATCGAGCTTGTATATCTCCAGCGGCTCGGCCTTGCCCTTGACCGTGACGGGTTCCAGGGGTATGGTGCCGAAATCGTGGTCGCGTATCTCTTCATAGCAGGACTTCGAGATGATGATATCGCCCTTCGCGGCGGCCGAGCACAGACGCGAGGCGATGTTGACGTTGTCGCCTATGACCGCGTATTCCATCTTCTGGAACGAGCCGAGGTTTCCGGCGACGACCGTGCCCGTGTTGATGCCTATGCCGATGGCTATCTGGCTGTCGGCCGGGCGGTTGAGGTTGAAGCCGACGAGTCTTTCCTGCATCTCGCAGGCAGCCTTCGCGGCCTGGACGGCGTGGTCGTCAAAAGGTATGGGCGAGCCGAAGACGACCATGATGCAGTCGCCGATGAACTTGTCGATGTAACCGCGATGCCTCTGCAGGACCTCCGTCATCAACGTGAAGTACTCGTTCAAGACGGCGATGAGCGTTTCGGGGTCGGTGCGCTCCGAGAAGGCGGTAAAGCCGCGTATGTCGGCGAACAGGACGGTGACGTTAGTCTTCCTGCCCTTGAACCAGGTCTCCTTGTTCGTCAGTATCATGTCGAGGACCTCGGAGGCGACGTAGCGGCCGAACGATTCTCGTATGACCTCTTTTTGTTTCAGCCCTTCGGCCATGTCGTTGAAGGCCGTCATTAGCGCGCCGAGTTCGTCGCGGCGGTCCACGCTTATGCGGTAGTCGAGGTTTCCCGCGCCGAGTTCCTTGGCGCTTTTTACGAGGGATTGGACGGGTTTTACGATGATGTTGGTGATGAGTATGGCGCCGAGTCCTCCGAGGATGAGGCCCGCGACGGTGAGGTATTTTATGTAGCGGTTGACCCGGTCGACGGCCTCGTCAATGGCGCTCTGCGCTATGCCGATATGCACGCTCCCGATACCTTCCTTGACCCGTACGGACGTGACCGGTACCGAGATGTCGTAGACGTAGCCCATCTTCGGGTCTTTGAAGAATTTGATGTTGTAGCCGGCGCCTTCCTTAAGCGTGCTGGCGTTCGGCAGCTCGATGTACTTTTTGCCGCTCTCGTCCAGGTCGCTGTGGGCTTTGATGAAGTTGTTGCTGTCTATGACCATGCCGTAGGCGACGCCCCTGGTCTCGGTCACGCCCTTGATTACGGTAAACAGGGTGAGGTCGTCATCCGTAAGGAGCGGGTCGTCGCTCGCCGTGGCAACGCCCCTTGCCACGGCAAGACCCTTCTCAAGCCCCTGGTCGAGGACGATCTCTCCGACGGTCTTGTTGATGAAACCTATGACCGTGAGCATGAGGACGGCCACGAAGATGATTATCATGGCCATGAATTTGGTACGGATACTGTATAGCAAGCCGAAAGTCTTCGTCTCCGCTTTATTTGACATCCATGACCCCCTCAAGCTTTCGTTTGGCCTTGGTGATATTGCGCGCCGCCTTGTCGTGGTTCGGGTCGAGCGCGAGCAGCTCTTCCCATGTCTTTATGGCCTCGACATATTTGCCCCTTGTATAGAGGTCTACGCCCGTCAGGTAGAGCTTATCGACCTTAGCGCTTATCGACTTTCTGGCCTTGGACTTGTCTATGGAGTTGAGGTACCGTTTGGCGGTCTCGTTGGACGGGTCGGCGTTGAGGACCTTCTTGAAGTCTATGAGGGCGCCGGCGTCATCGCCTCTGCTCGAAGCATCGATGGCGCTCTTGAGCACGGGGGCCACGCTCTCGTCGAGCTTCTGGCGGGACTGCAGCCGCATCGCGCGCGCGTCCTCGTTGTCCTTGTCTAGCTGGAGGGCCTCGCCGTAGCCTATGTATGCGCGGTAATACTGTCCCTGATGGTATGCGGCCTCGGCCGCCGCAAGTTTCTTGTTGACGTCGTCCGCCACCTGTCTCTTTATCTTCTGCAGCCCTTCCTGAGCGTTGAAGTTTTTAGGGTCGAGCGCCAGGACGTCTTCGTAGCCGGTAGCCGCCTCGGTGTAGTTACTGTCCTGGAAGGACTTGTCAGCGGCCTTGAGCTTGGCGGCTATGGTCTTGTCCAGCCACTCCGTAGCCTTTGCAAGCCCTTCTATCGCCTCGTTGTTGTCCGGCTTGAGCCTGACCGCCATGCGCAGGTCCTCGGCCGCCTTTATATAATCCCTGTCGAGGAGCGCCCTTTTTCCGTCGGAGAGGTATTTGTCGAAGCCGGTCTCCAGATTCTCTTCGGTGCGCCTCTTGCCTTCGACTGCAGTGGCGTTCTCAGGGTCGTAGACGAGCACGGCCGCATAGGCCTTCGCGGCCTCGCCGAGATATTCCTGGGACTCTTTTTCCGCGGCCTCGTCGAGGAACGGGTTGACGATGGAGCCCAGCTTGAACTCGGCCCCGTCGAGTTTGGACTTGGATAGGGTGTCGTCAGGGACGTAGTTCAGGGCCGCGCGGTACTCTTTTATCGCCAGGTTGTATCTTTTTACCTCCATAAAGGCGTCTCCGGACTGGATATGCCTGGCCAGACGTTCAGTTATGAAGGCCTCGGCGGCCGCCATCCCCTGCAGCGCGGCAGGGCTATGGGGGTCAAAGGCCAGCACGTAGCGGTAGGCCGCGAGCGCTTCTTTGTATCTTTCTTCGCGCATCTCCTTGTCCGCGGAGGCGAGCCCCTCGCGTATGTTGCGCTCCAGTTTGTCCGCGGCCTCGGCGCGAAGTTCCTTGAGCTTGCCGTCGGTGACCTCTATGCCGTTGATCGCGCGCGCGTTCTTGGGGTCGAGTTCGTATGCGGCTTTGAACTCAACTGATGCGGCGGCGTACTCGTTGTTGGCAAGCGCGGTCTCGGCCTTGGTCAGGTGCGTCTCCACGAGCTTCTCAGAGATGATCGCCAGGGCCAGCGTGGAACTGCTGTGCGTTGGGTTGAAGCGCAGGGCCTCTTTTATCTCCTGTTGAGCGCCGGTGTAATCGTTCTGCTTCATGAGGTTGTAGCCGAGGAGATAATGCAGGTCGGCGTCGTCTTTCCTGAGCGCAACGGCCTGGCGCAGGGCCTTCTCGGCGGTAGTCCAGTCTTCTCTCGCCTGAAGCTCCACCGCGATATTTTGCAGGAGGGCGGGGATGTTCCTGTAGATGTCCGCGGACTCGGTGCCGCGCAGTTTGCCCAGCGTCTCAAGGGCCTGTTTGTAGTCGGCGACCTGATAATAGAGATAGCCCTGAAAATAGACGGCGCTCTCGTTACCGGGATCCATCTCGGTAACCTTCCTGAATTCGGTCAGCGCCTCGGTGTATTTTTTCTCGCCCACCAGACCGAGTCCCTTTGCAAGACGGGCCGAGATGATATTGCGTTTTGTCTGCGGGTCGCCGGGGGTGCGGGTGTCGCAGATGAGAAGCTGGTCTACCGACTCGGCGTATGACTTGAGGTTGAAGTAGACCTCGCCTGACCGGCAATATGCGAGTGTCTGCTCCGGGGCCAGGTCTATGGACCTCCTGTACGCCTTTAGCGCGCCGGGCATGTCTTCGCCCTTCTGGCGGGCTATGCCCAGGTTATAGAAGGCCTTTTCAAGCTCGTATTTGCTCCTGGCGGTCTCCGGCGAGATGCGGATGACGTTCTCGTAAGCCATGAACGCCTTTTCGAGTTCGCCGACGCCAGCATAGGCGACGCCCATGTAATAGTGGACGTCGGCGTTGTCCGGCATGGCGTCGCTTATCGTGGAAAGCTCAGCCAGGGCGTCGGCATAACGCCGTTCGCGTATGAGGGCGATGCCCAGTTGGAAACGCGTCTGCGCGTTCGACGGGTCAAGGTCAAGCGCGTTCCTGTACCGTTGGATGATGAGTGAATCGGCGGGCGCAACCTGTGGGCTTGCGGTCGCGTTAGCGGCGCTCTCAGCCGCGATGGCGCGGATCGGGTGGTATGCAACTCCGATGGAGATGGATAATATCAGGGCGGCGCCAAGCCGCCGTAGGCGTGATTCCATGGTCGATGGCCCTGGCGGGCCGGTCTCTTGTGCAAGCGTTGTTTGACGAAGGCGGCCGGTATGGCGCATACCGCACTTGTTCATTTGGCGCGAAGGGCGCGTTATTCAGTTTCGTCTATGCGCGCAATCTATTCTATCTAAAATGCCGGCCATGTGGGCCGCAGGTAAGGCGAATCCGAGATTAATGCCGGAGCCATGACGTATCGGGAGCGGCGTTGCAACGAGGGAATATCCGTATGCGCACGGTCTTGCGCAATGTCGCGTCAGCGGACGGAAGCAGCTGGGATTACCTCGACCCGTTGCCCCTTGTCAACTCGCGGCGCAGTCTCTTGATGTAGCCCTTTTTGCGCCTGTCCCTCGTATGCCGCCGGGCCTTCTCTACGGCAAGCTCTTCTTCGGCGGCATCCGGGTTCTTCTTTATCTTAAGCGCGAAGTCCGTCTGAATGATATCCGGGTTGTATATCGTTTCGATGTTGTATTTGTACAGGATGGGCCACAGGTACGGGTTCCCGTATATCTTCTTCTCTGCGGCTATCTTCCAGAGGCTGTCGCCTCTTTTAACGGTGTAGCTCTCATAGAGTTGCTGGTCTTCGCTAACCTCGGCGCAGGGTGAAGCGCCTGCGGCCCTGGCCGTCTGTAACTCGGCCTGCGCAGTTTGCAGCCCGGCCTGCGCCATTTGCAGCTCGACCTGCGCCGCCTGCAGCTTGACCTGTGTCGCCTGCAGTTTGGCCTGCGTCGTCTGTTGTTCGGCCTGTGTTGCTTGCAGTTCGGCCTGCACCGTCTGTAACTCGGCCTGTGCCGTCAGCAACTCGGCCTGAGCCGCCTGTAGCTTGGCCTGCGGTGTCTGTAGCTCGGCCTGCGGTGTCTGTAGCTCGGTCTGCGGTGTCTGTAGCTCGGTCTGCGGTGTCTGTAGCTCGGTCTGCGGTGTTGGCTGTTGCTTGGTCTGTGCCGCTGCTATCTCGGCCTGCGTTGGCTGTTGCTTGGTCTGCGGTGTTTGTTGTTTGGTCTGTGTTGTTTGTAGCTCGGTTTGGGCCGCTTGTAGCTCGGCCTGCGCCGTCTGCAGCTTGGCCTGCGCCGCCCGCAGCTTGGTCTGTGTCGTCTGTTGTTCGGCCTGTGTTGCTTGTAGCTCGGCCTGCACCGTTTGTAGCTCGGCCTGTGCCGTCTGCAGCTTGGCCTGCGCCGTCTGTAACTCGCCCTGAGCTGACTGCAACTTGGTCTGAGCTGACTGCAACTCGGTCTGAGCCGTCTCTATCTTGGCCTGTGTTGTCGGTTGCTCGGCCTGTGTTGTTTGTTCTTTGGTCTGTGGCGCCTGTTGCCTGGCCTGCGTTGTCGGTTGCTCGGCCTGCTGGACGGGCTGAATGACTTGGGCCGTAGGCGCCTCCTCAAATACGCCTTCGATGGTCAGGTTCAGGCCCTGGAGTTTCTTGTTGAGGATAGCTGCGTCCTCGGCGCCCTTAAGCTCAAGGGGCTCTTCCTGCAGCCCGGCCTGGCCCATAAGTGACGTGGCGCCTACGCCCTTGTTGATGAGCGCAATCTGCTCAAGCGAGCCGGAGAGCTGGTTAATCTCGGACTTCATGCGAAGCGTTTCGGAGTTCATGTTGGACTGCATGGAGCCTTTGACGTTTTCCATGGCCATCTTGACGTTTTCGCGCGCGCGTCTGAGAGATTCAATCTCGGTCTGGAGTTTGAGCATGCCCTCGGATTGCTGGCCGGACGAGCCAAGCCCGGCCTCAAGCCTTGCGGCAGTCTCGTCGAGCGTCACAATGGCGGCCATGGCCTCGGTCAGCTGGCCCTCCATGCCCCTTCTGTTCTGTTCAAGCGACATGAGCCTGGATTCAAGGCTTGATACCTGCCCCTTGCTGCGTTGTTTCGCAGTTGCCTGAAGCAGTCCGACGGTAAGCAGGGCCTCTTCCTTCTCCTTCTTTGCGCCCGCGTACATCGCGCCGAGTTCTTTGATTAGCAGCGCAAGGTCTTTATCCGTGCTGTTATTGAGCACGGCCTCGGCCTCGGCCCTTCTTGCGCGGGCCTGTTCGAGGAGGGTCTCGGCCTCTTTTACGCTCTCGGAGAGCGATGCCGTTGACGGGTCCGTCTTTATCGCGCCGGACGCCAATGCATTGTCAATGGCGCTGCGCAGGCTCGCAAGTTTTGCGTTGAGTCTCTCGTCTTCAAGCACGAGCTTGTCATTTCTGAGAGAGGCGCGGGCAAGGGTGAAGGCGTTGTCGTAGCCGGCGAGCTTGTCTTCGAGGGATTTGCGCGCGTCTTCCGCTTCCTTGAGCTTCGCCTCGAGTTCCCTGTTCTTGCGTTGCAGTTCTTCAAGGGATACGGCCGTGGCAGCCGCGCCTTTTTCGGCGTATTGCTTGGAGAGCTTCTCGTAGCGGGCGCGGTAGTCTTCGAGCTCGGTTACGCTCTGCTCCGCCTGCTTCCTGGCATCTTCCGCGGCCTTGAGTCTGGCCTCGAGCATCGCAATCTCCTGCTTGTTCTTTGCCTCAAGCTCGGAGGCGGCCTTCTGGTCCGCGCCGCTTTCCTTCTGACCGGAGCCTGCCTGCTGACCGGCGCCTTCCTGTTCGGCAATCCTTTTTTGCGCCTCTTCTATGTCGAGGGCGCGCTCAAGCCGTTTCTTCTCGGATATCTCGGCGTTGAGCTTGTTTTCGAGTTCGCGCAGGAGCTGGCCGTCGCTTGCGGCTTTTACCTTTGCGTCTTTAAGCTCCTTCTCAAGGCGGTTCTGCACGGACTTCTCGTCTTCAAGCTTGTTCTCAAGCGAGCCGCGAGCCTTGTCCCCGGATACCCATGATACCGCGAGAGATAAGGCCATGAAGATGGCTATGCCGATGCCTGCTGCGCCCATTAATGTTCCTTATCCCGGATGCGTGCAAACGAATCCGCTTTAGTGACGATATACTGTAGAGGGGTGTATTGAAAATATTGGCGATTATACCGTCAGCACCATGATAATTCAAGTCAAATTAACGGATTAATTGAAAAAATCTTTGGGTTATGATTTGCCATGTTTAACCGTGGCCAACTCCGTGAGTTGGAATCCTGACGTTGGCATCCCTATGCGGCAGGTGAACTTAACCATCTTATTATCATTTGCCGTCATTAAAAAGCTGATATTGTTTTTATTAAAACCCTGTTAATCCCAACTCGGGACAAGTCGTCTTTTTTAGCGGTCTTTTTGCGTGAGGCAACTGACATCGGACGCATTTTGCGCAATAGTCCCGCGGGAGGGAGGATAGACATGACAAATAAGCGAGCGATATTTGCTGAAAAGGATTGACAGGACCGCACAAATATTGTTATAGTATTTTTTTGAGTTATGCGAACATCTGTCTGTCATGGCTCTTGTGAACGAGTTTTGTGAGCAGTACCGGCCGTTAATAGGTGGAAGGCCGTTTGTTGAGATTATGATATGTCGCTGCTGCGGGGTGGAGCAGTCCGGTAGCTCGTCGGGCTCATAACCCGAAGGTCGCAGGTTCAAATCCTGTCCCCGCTACCAGATTTGGGCCGCGTTTTCTTCAATGGAAACGCGGCCTTTTTTATGTCCAAACTCAAGGCAGGGGCGTCGCCGTCCTCCTTTTTCTTATGCCGACTACGCAAGACAATGCTAAATACAAAAGATATAAGAATGCCATGAAATACGACGTAGTTGTAATCGGCGGAGGTCCGGCCGGGATGATGGCCGCCGGAAGGGCGGGCGAGCTTGGCGCGCGCGTCCTTCTGATTGAGAAGAACGACAGGCTCGGAACGAAGCTTCTTATAACCGGGCACGGCCGGTGCAACATCACCAACAAGGCCGCCTCATCGAGAGAGATGGCTTCGATGTACGGGAAGAACGGAAAGTTCCTGCTCTCGGCGCTCTCAAGGTTCGGGGCCGGGGATATAATAGACTTCTTCGAATCTCGCGGGGTGAAGACGAAGGTTGAGAAAGGCGGCAGGGTCATGACCGGGAGCGGCAACGCCGGGGACGTGCTGGACGCGCTCGCCGGATATATGGCGGAAGGCCGCGTCGATGTGAAGCTGAACGCTGAGGTGAGAAAGATAGTCAGGCAGGGCAACAGAATCGAGAAACTCGTCCTGGCTGCGGGCGAAGAGGTGGCAGCCGGAAGGTTCGTCATAACCACCGGGGGAAAATCGTATCCCGCGACCGGCTCCACCGGCGACGGGTACGGATGGGCACAAAGATTGGGACATACCGTTGCGCCCCTGTCGCCGTCGCTTACGCCCGTGCTTCTGAAAGACGCGATTGTAAAAGAGCTTGAAGGGCTGAGCCTGAGAGACGTCAGGCTCTCCGCGTACAAGGGTGTCACGAGGTTCGCTTCAGGCATTGGCGACGCGATATTCACGGCCAACGGGATGAGCGGGCCTTTGGTCATCAACATGAGCAGGTCTATCGGCAAAGAGCTTCCGGGTGAGGTCGCGCTGAAGATTGATTTTGTGCCTGACCTTGATTTTACGGCGCTCGACATGAATATCTTGAAGGGATTTCAGGAAGGGCCGAACAGGCTGTTAAAGAACAGCCTTGATGAACTGCTGCCGCAAAAACTCTGCCCTGTCATTGTGCGGCTTGCCATGATAGATTCCGAAAAAAAGGTCAATTGCGTCACAAAGGAAGAGCGGAAGAGGCTGGCGCGCCTCATGAAGGAATTCAGCCTTCAGGTGGCCGGGCTTCCGGGTTTTGACAAGGCGGTAGTTACGGCCGGCGGTATAGAGTTATGTGAGGTCGAGCCGAAGACGATGAGGTCGAAGCTGATAGAGAACCTCTACTTTGCCGGCGAGATACTCGACATTGACGGGCCTACCGGCGGATATAACCTTCAGGTCTGCTGGAGCACCGGTTATGCGGCCGGAGAAGCGGCAGGCTCAAGGTGAGGGGGCGTTACCGCTGATATCCCGCAGTCTGCCTCAAAGCCGCGCCTGTTCGTGGAAGTCAGCCTGGTTATCCGCAGCACGTCTTTATTGATATTTACTTGATAATGTTTTGTCCTGGCCTGCGCCTGTCTATGGAAGGCCGGGCCGTTATCTCTCTTCCAATGCCCGCAGTTCCACGTCGGTCTGGCGGAGCCTCTCAGCGATGGCTGAGGCGAGCCGCGCAAAGACCTTCACCCCTAATTCGGCGTTGGCCCTGGACTTGTCGTTGAAACGGCTCCGTGTAATCACGTAGAGGTCTGTGGGCGCCTTGGCCTCCACGTCCGCCGAGCGGACCTTCCGGTCAAGGAAGGAGAGTTCGCCGAAGAAGTCGCCGCGTGAGACCGTGGCCAGATGGTGCCTCTTGCCGCCGTCGAGTTGCAGCATGATATTGACACTCCCTCTGCGCACGAGGAATATCTCGTCTCCCTGGTCGCCCTGTGACACGACCTTTTCCCCGGGGGCAAGGGTTATCTCAGTCATGCACGCCGCAAGGTCGTTCAAGGTCGCCTCGTCGAATTCGCGGAGCAGGTGAAAATCAGGGAGATTCAGCCGCTCCTCGCCGCCCGTCTTTTTTATGCCTGCCGTCTCAAGTATGCGCTCCTCCATCCATTCAAGGCCGGCGTCTACGGTCTCGCATATCATAACACCCTTGCCCTGCCGCACTACCCCCAGTTCCTTCAGATATTTTTCAAAATCCCGTTCTTCCATCAGGGATGACGGCATCCCGCTCAAGAGCAGCTGCCCGTGGCGTTCCGCGAGTTGGGCGTGCATCTGCTCGAAGAGGTGGGCGGCGGTATAGTCCATCGAGTGCACACGCCGCATATCGAGCAGGATGAAACGTCTTTTTTTCAAGTCCGGCTCCAGTTGGGAGAAGAGCTGGTCGGTGGTGCCGAAGAAGAGGCTCCCCTGAAGCTCGCAGAAGACCCCGTCCCCTCCGTCGCGTTCAAGGGCCTCGCGTTCGAGGGCGATGCGCCGTGTCTTGGAGGATATCTGGTTGAGATAGAGCTTGCGGCGGATGACCGTATTTCTAATCTGGTCGCGGATAAAGAGTATGATCGCAAGCGCTACGCCGACGCCGGAAGCGGCTATCAGGTCAACGGTTATCGCTACGACGATGACGCCCGCGATCACGGCGAAGTCAAGCCTTCCTGCCGGATATCGGAGGAGCCGGAAGATGCTCTTGTCGAACATCCGCCATGCTATCGCCAACAGCAGGCCCGCAAGCGCGCCTATGGGCACCCAAGCGATGAGGCCTCCGAGGAGGAGGACGGCAAGGACTACGAATATCCCCTCGATGACGCCGGAGCGGAACGTCCTGCCGCCGCTTGAGACGTTGACCAGCGTCGGCCCCATCGTGCCCGCGCCGGGCATGCCGCCCGCGATGGCCGAGGCCATGTTGGCTATGCCCTGGCCCATTAGCTCGCGGTTGGAATTGTGGCGGCTCCGGGTGAGCGCGTCGAGTCCCACGCAGGTCTTGAGCGTATCTATGGAAAGCAGGACAGAGAGCGTGAGGCCGGGCACGAGTATAAGCCGCAGAGATGCCGTCTTTATCGAGAAGACGGAGGCCAGCCGCTGAGCCGCGGTCTCGACGAAAGGGCCGGGGGCGTTTATCCGCCCGATGATAAGCGGGTTGCCGTCCAACGACCGCATGGCGGGCATGAAGATGGCGATGATGAAGTACGCGGCTATGCCTCCGGCAAGGCCGATAATCGCGGCCGGAAGCCTGGTTGTAATCCGGCGGGCCACGGCCATGAGGCATATGGTGATTATGCCTATCGCCATGACCTCCCTTCTCCAGAGGCCGGGTGAGGTAAGGCCCTGCATCAGGCTTACCCCTTTGGGCAGCCCCAAAAGCTTTGGCAGTTGGCCGATGGCGATGAGAACGGCTACGCCGGAAAGGTAGCCGCTTACAACCGGATAAGGGATGAACTTTATCAGCTTGCCGATGGCGAGGACGCCGTAGATGATCTGTAAGAGCGCCGCAAGGAGCGCGGTTATTACAAGGAGCGGGAGGACGTCGGCCGGTGTAAGGCCTGCGCCGCTCGACCCCGATACAAGGCCGATGATGAACGCGGTCAGCACGGCAGACGACGGGGCGCACGGCGCGGATATCAATCCGCCCGTCCTGCCGAAGAATGGCGCAACGAGCCCGATGGCCGCCGCCCCGAGCATGCCGGTCATTGCGCCCATGCCCGCGTATTCCGGTCCGAGCACGGTATACGTGATCACGCCGAAGGCTATTGACGAAGGCAGCGCGACCAGCATTGCCGTTAGTCCGCCCCAGAGGTCGCCTGCCCATGAAGGTTTGGATTGGCTCGATTGTCCCGCTTGAGTATCCATTTTTCCCGTATAAGAAAGATAAGGTGACATATACGCCTATTCAATATTATCATAAAATCGGCTGATAATCCTTGTCCTGCGCGGGTGTTGCATTGAGCGCGCATTGGGTGTTACGATTGCGAGTATCCAACGTATGGGATGGAGGCGTTTTTGGACCTGATAATCAGCAATCTGCGCATAGCCGTTGAAAGAGACGGGATAGACGAGTATCTGTCAGCCGCTTCGCAGGCATTGAACGTCGGCGTTCAGGCCTTGAGTTTCGTCAAGATACTCAGCAAATCCATTGACGCGAGGAACAAGAGACAGTTCTTCTACGAGATTGCCGTCGTTGTGGGCGTGCCGGATGATTTTGCAAACCCAGCGGGCCTGCCGGTTTATGTGGAAAGGCCAAGGCCCGCAAGGACGCTGCGAGCGCCGGTGGACAGGCCGATTGTCGTAGGCTTCGGCCCGGCAGGTATCTTTGCCGCTCTCGAGCTTATAGAGTACGGATTGAAGCCCATAATCTTCGAGAGGGGCAAGAGGATAGAAAAGCGCTCCAGAGACGTCCTGAGGTTTATAAAGGAGCGGGCGCTTGACCCCGAATCGAACATCCAGTTCGGCGAGGGCGGGGCAGGCTCGTACTCGGACGGCAAGCTCTTCTCGCGCATAAAAAACTCTGAGTATATCGACCGCGTGCTGGACACCTTCATCAGGTTCGGCGCGCCCGAAGAGATAGGATATATGAGCAAGCCGCATCTGGGCACGGACGTGCTGTGCCGGATAGTGCGCAACATGAGGGAGCATATTCTTGAAAGGGGAGGCGAGATTCACTACAACTCGCGCATGACGGATATTATCATATCGGACGGCGCGGCGCGCGGCGTGGTGATAAACAGGGGCGAGGAATTCCGCTCGTCAAGCATCTTCCTCGCGCTCGGCCACTCCAGCCGCGATACATTCGAGATGCTCCACGCAAGAGGCGTCGTGATAGAGCAGAAACCGATTTCCGTGGGCGTCAGGGTGGAGCACCCGGCAGAGGTCATCAACCTGATAAGGTACGGGGAGAAGTACAAGGCATATTCGAAGATAGGCGCGGCGACGTACTCGTTCAGTTGCAACGACCGCAAGCTCGGCAGGGGGATCTACACCTTCTGCATGTGCCCCGGCGGCGAGGTGGTCAACGCGTCGTCCGAAGAGGGCATGCTCGTTGTAAACGGCATGAGCTATTCGGCGCGGGCGTCGGCCTTTTCAAACTCCGCGATTATCGTGACCTGCAATACGGCGGATTACGGCTCCGACGCGCCGCTGGCCGGGCTGGAATTCCAGCGGACGATTGAGCGAAAGGCGTTTGACGCGGCGGGTGGCACGTGGCAGGCCCCGGCCCAGAACCTGACGGACTTTCTCGACAACAAGGTCTCGAATAACCTGAACAGGAATTCGTTTGCAATGGGCGTTGCATCCGTTGACATGACCGGGCTTTTCCCGGCGTTCGTGAACACCGCATTGAAGGCCGCGTTCAATAGTTGGAAAGAGGCTTATCCGCTATTTGTCTCGCACCACGCCGCGCTGATTGGCCCTGAGACGCGCACATCCGCGCCGATAAGGCTTAAGCGCGACGAGAGATACGAGTCCGTCAACGTGAAAAATCTTATCCCCATAGGCGAAGGCTCCGGCTACACCGGCGGCATAACCAGCTCTGCCGCCGACGCGATAAAGGCGGTTGAGGCAAGGATGGGGTAGAGGGTGTAACCCCTCCCGGTCTCCACTTAAATAAGGGGAGGAGTAAAAGCGAATACCCCCTCTTTTTAAAGAAGGGGCAGGGGGAGTTAATAAGAGGCCCGGGTTTGCGAGAGGCTGGAGAGCATTCGTAAAAGACCCGTCTGAAAAATCCCCCTCAGTCCCCCTTTAAAAAGGGGGAGGCTTATCGTGTGATTCTAAAAACACAAAAGCCCCGCCTGTAAAGGCGGGGCTTTTGTTATTTAACTTGGGAAGTTCCGATTAAATAAACCAAATTGTCATTTCGAGCGCGGCGAAAAATCCTGTGTTCAGGTAAGCCGGTAAGACACAAGAATCCTCGGGCGCTTCGCTCTCTCGGAATGACGGTAAAAGACGAGCTGTTTATTCCTTTCCCCTACCTGCGCCTCGACGGCTGGCGCGAGAATCCGCTGGTTTTTCTGGGCGTGGCGTGGTTGTGGCTGCCGGGTCTTTGCGCGGGCGCGGCAGGCGCGTTTGCGTCATGCTCGAAACCCGCGATGACCTCCACGGGTATCTTATGGCCGAGCACCTTATGGATATCGTTTAGGAGACCCTTTTCCTCGCCTGAGACGAGCGATAGGGCGCAGCCGGTCTCTCCTGCGCGGCCCGTCCTGCCGATGCGGTGGACGTAGTCCTCGGGCACGTTGGGCAGGTCGAAGTTCACCACGTGCGGGAGGCTGTCGATGTCAAGGCCTCGCGCGGCGATGTCGGTTGCGACGAGGGTGCGCACCGCCCCGCTCTTGAAGTCGGCAAGCGCCTTGGTGCGCGCGGACTGGCTCTTGTTGCCGTGTATGGCGGTCGCGTTAATCCCGTCGCTCGCAAGCTGAGTCGCAAGCCGGTTTGCGCCGTGCTTGGTGCGGGTGAAGACGAGCACCTGCTTCCAGCCGCCCCCCTTGATAAGGTGGGAGAGCAGCTCGCGCTTGCGGCTGTGCCCCACCGGATGCACCACCTGGGTCACCAGTTCGGCCGCGGTATTGCGGCGCGCCACCTCCACCAGTTCCGGGTTATGGAGCAGGCCGTCTGCCAGACGCTTGATATCGTCGGTATAGGTCGCGGAGAAGAGCAGGTTCTGGCGCTTGTTCGGAAGGAGCTTTAAAATCCTCTTGATATCGTGGATAAAGCCCATATCCAGCATGCGGTCGGCCTCGTCAAGCACGAGAATCTCTATCTGCGAGAGGTTCACGGTCTTCTGGCCCGCGTGGTCAAGGAGCCTTCCGGGCGTGGCCACTATGATATCGACGCCGCGGCGAAGCTGGTCTATCTGCGGGTTGATGCCGACGCCGCCGAAGATTACCGTTGACTTCAGATGCAGCCCCTTGCCGTAAGTCCTTACGCTCTCTTCGACCTGAGCGGCCAGCTCGCGCGTGGGGGTAAGCACAAGGGCGCGGGGCAGCTTGCCCGTGCGCTCGCGTCCGTTCAGAAGCTGCAATATCGGCAGGGTGAACGCGGCGGTCTTGCCCGTGCCGGTCTGCGCGCCCGCGAGCACGTCGCGGCCTTCGAGTATGAACGGTATGGTCTTGGATTGAACCGGGGTTGGGGTCGTGTAGCCCTGCGCGCTAACCGCGCCGAGCAGTTCGGCCTGAAGGCCGAGTGATGCGAATGACATTTAATTCTACTCCAGAATCAGCCTGCTCAATCGAGTTGAGCCGGTCCAGGCAAGATTATTAAGGTTAAACTGGATGAGGTTGAAAAGGCGGGTTTGATCAACCAGAACGCAGCAGGCACTGACCGGGCAATGCTGTTAACTTTTAGACTATAGCACGGAAGAGATGGGAAAGATAGATAAATTATCGGGCGCATGGCGCAGGCGGCCGGGCTCGGATGCTTGCGGTGTCAGGAGTTAACTCCTGACACCGCAAAAAAGACGCCGGGTTTGTGCCGGGGCCGGGCCAGGGACGGCTATTCCGGGTGTTTAATCCGCCGGAGTCCCCTGATTGACGCAGGTATGGTTGGGGGATATACTGAGAACATAAAGAGATATCAAGAGAAGACTGTTGCGTGAAAAGATATCCCCTGGGTTATTCACGTGCAGTCTGCGTTGAACGCGCCTCGTGACTTTGCGGTGTTTTAACAGTAGTGTCCGGTTAAGGTTAAAATCGAAAGTATCCTGTCATTCCCGCGCGCTTCTGGCGGGAATCCAGTGTCTTTTCCACTCGCCAGACGCGGTAAAAATCAAAAGACGCTGGATTCCCGACAAGAACATCGGGAATGACAAACGCATTTCTTGATCCAAAATTACAATCCGAGGCGCCCGACATTCGCGGATGTCCAACCGTTTGAAAAATAGAACGATTATTTTTGTGGATTTGCCTCTGCCATAAAATTTGGAATTTAACCGGACACTACTGGTGTTTTAACGGTTCTTCAACGTTTATTCCTAAAAAGAAGGGGGTCATTATGGACGCGATACTATCCGCAAAGGAACTCAAGGCGATGGACGCCTACTGGCGCGCGGCAAACTATCTTTCCGTGGGGCAGATTTATCTCTACGACAACCCTTTGCTGAGAAAACCCCTCAAGCCCGAACATATAAAGCCGCGGCTGCTCGGCCACTGGGGCACCACCCCGGGCCTGAATTTTATATATGTCCACATGAACCGCATCATAAAGAAATACGACCTGAATATGATTTATCTTGCGGGCCCCGGGCACGGCGGCCCGGGCATCGTCGCCAATACATACCTTGAAGGGACGTACAGCGAGTTCTACACCAACATCACGAGGGACGAGGAGGGATTGAAAAAACTCTTCAGGCAGTTCTCTTTTCCGGGCGGCATACCGAGCCACGTCGCGCCCGAGACCCCCGGCTCGATTCACGAGGGCGGGGAGTTGGGCTACGTCATCTCTCACGCGTACGGCGCCGCCTTTGACAACCCCGACCTCGTCGTCACCTGCGTGGTCGGCGACGGCGAGGCTGAGACAGGCCCGCTGGCCGCGTCATGGCACTCCAATAAATTTCTCAACCCGGTGCGCGACGGCGCGGTCATCCCGATACTGCATCTGAACGGCTACAAGATAGCCAACCCTACCATTCTTGCGCGCATAAGCCACGAGGAGCTAAAAGCCCTCTTTGTCGGTTACGGGTATAAGCCTTACTTCGTGGAGGGCGACGACCCGGCAATCATGCACCAGCTGATGGCCGCGACCCTTGAAAAGGTAATCGCCGAGATCAAGGCCATACAGAAAGAGGCCCGTTCGAGCGGCAAGGCCGTCCGTCCGCAGTGGCCGATGATTGTCATGAAGACCCCGAAGGGCTGGACCGGGCCTAAGGTGGTGGACGGTAAAAAGTCCGAGGGTTTCTGGCGGTCTCATCAGGTGCCGTTCTCCAAGATGGATAAGAAGACCGGGCATATTGCCCTCCTTGAAAAATGGATGAAGAGCTACAGGCCGCAAGAGCTTTTTGACAAGAACGGCGTGCTCCTGCCAGAGCTTGCCGAGCTTGCGCCAAAGGGCGAGCGGCGCATGGGCGCAAACCCCCATGCCAACGGCGGGCTCTTGCTTAAAGACTTGAGGCTCCCTGACTTCAGGACCTATGCGGCCGTCCTGCCGAGTCCGGGCACGGTGACGTGGGAATCGACCCGGATAATGGGTACGTTCCTGCGCGACGTTATGAAGGACAACCTCGACCGGCAGAACTTCCGCGTATTCGGGCCGGACGAGACTGCCTCGAACCGGCTCGATCCGGTCTTCGATGTTACCGAGCGCGTATGGCTCGGCCGCACGCTGCCTGAGGACGAGCACCTTGCCCCTGACGGCAGGGTGATGGAAATCCTCTCCGAGCATACCTGCCAGGGATGGCTCGAAGGCTATCTGCTTACGGGCCGTCACGGCATATTCTCGTGTTACGAGGCTTTTATACATCTGGTGGATTCCATGTTCAACCAGCACGCCAAGTGGCTGAAGGTGACGGGCAAGGAGATACCGTGGAGGATGCCGATAGCCTCGCTCACATATCTCCTTACCTCGCACGTCTGGAGGCAGGACCACAACGGCTTCAGCCATCAGGACCCTGGTTTTGTAGACCACGCGGTCAACAAGAAGGCGGATGTCATACGCGTCTACCTGCCGCCGGATGCGAATACCCTTTTGTGCGTAACTGATAAGTGCCTCAGGAGCAGGAACCTCATAAATATCATCGTCGCGGGAAAGCAGCCTGAGCTTCAATGGCTTGACATGGACGCGGCCATCAAGCACTGCGCTTCCGGCATAGGCATCTGGGAGTGGGCAAGCAATGACAACGGCTCGGAGCCTGACGTGGTCATGGCCTGCGCAGGCGACGTGCCCACGCTCGAGACGCTGGCCGCCGTAAAATTTCTCCGTAAATTCGTCCCTGACCTCAAGGTGAGGGTGGTAAATATCGTCGACCTTATGACATTGCAGCCTCACGGGGAGCACCCGCACGGCCTGTCTGAGAAGGACTTTGTAAGTCTCTTTACTAAGGACAAGCCCGTCATCTTCGCGTATCACGGCTATCCGTGGCTTATCCATCGCCTTACCTACCGCAGGACGAACCACGGCAACCTGCACGTGCGCGGGTATAAGGAGGAGGGCACCACGACCACGCCGTTCGACATGGTCGTAAGAAACGACATGGACCGTTTCCATCTGGCCGCCGACGTCATCGACCGCGTGCCCAGTCTGGTGGGGTACGGGGCCTATGTCAAGCAGGCTGTGCGCGACAAGCTCATCGAGCACAGGGAGTATATTAATAAGTATGGCCAGGACATGCCGGAGATTAACGACTGGAAGTGGGGCGATTGAGTCTCTTTTCCTTGCAAGTGGAGTTTCTTTTCATCCGCGCCGCATGGTGCGGGTGTTTCGACGGGATGTGTGATGGATAAAAGTTGTCCTCACCCCCACCCGGCCCTCACAAGGGGGGAGGGAGCTTTCTCCTCCCCTTATTTAAGGGGAGGCCGGGAGGGGTTAATCTTTGCAGCCACAATGCTTGCTTGTTGCTTCGCGCACGCCCAGCTTAACTCCCCCTGCCCCCTCTTTTACAAAGAGGGGGCAGTTTAGCGCCTCTTGACAACACAGTTGCTCCCCCATAAAGGGGGAGGGTGTATTCGTTCTCCCCTCCCTTTATGGGAGGGGCTGGGTTCCCGTTGCCGCCAGCCGCAGGCTGGCATTGCAACGGGAAGTGGGAGGGTTTTAAAGAGCGGTTTTTCAGACCGGTTGCGCTGAGATAGGATGATAGAATGCAGATACTGACCATCAACAGCGGCTCGTCGAGTATAAAGTTCTCGGTATACGACTGCGCTAAGGGCGTTGAGTCACGCCTTGCCGTGGGCATGGTAAACAATATCGGCATGACCGGCAGCGAGAGCGAGTTTACGGTTGATTCGGCGGGCGCGGCCTCGCGCAAGGTATATCCCGGTCTGCCTGACCATGACGCCGCAATAAAGGTCATCCTCGACTGGCTGAAAGGCGGGCCTTATGCCGAGTCCATAGCCGGTGTCGGGCACAGGGTGGTGCACGGAGGAGAGAGGTTTATCGCGCCGAGCCTCGTTAATACGGGTCTGCTTGAAGAGCTCCGGCGGTTGCGCCCGCTTGCGCCGAACCACCTTCCGCATGAAATCCTCGCTATAGAGTCGATCGCCAGGTTTGCCCCGGATATCCGTCAGGTCGCATGTTTTGACACGTCATTTCACCGCGCCATGCCGATGGAGGCGCAGACCTATCCGCTCCCCGAAGACCTGAGAAAGGGCGGCATCGTCCGTTACGGTTTTCACGGCCTGTCTTACGAATATATAATGAGCGTTCTTGCCGGAGAGGCCGGGTCAGGGGCCAAGACCGGCCGCGTCATCATAGCCCACCTCGGCCACGGCGCGAGCATGGCCGCGGTAAAGGACGGAAGGTGCATGGATACGTCCATGGGCTTTACCCCGTCCGGCGGCCTTGTCATGAGCACCCGCACCGGCGACCTCGACCCAGGCATCATCATCCATCTGCTGACGGAAAAGGGGATGACAATCGAGGAGGTCAATACGCTCGTTTACAAACGCTCCGGCCTTCTTGCCCTGTCCGGCGCCAGCCCGAACATGAGAGAGCTTCTTGAGAGGTCAAAGACAGACCCGCATGCCGCAATGGCCGTTGCCATATTCTGTTATCAGGTAAGAAAATTTATCGGCGCGTATAGCGCGGTGCTTGGCGGGCTCGATACCCTCGTATTCACCGCCGGCATAGGCGAGAACGCGGCTTACGTGCGCTTTGCCGCGTGCCAGGGGCTTGAATATCTTGGGGTCGGCATCGACCCGGCCTTGAACAATAAGGCCGCGCCGGTCATCTCAAAGACGGGTAGCAACGTTACCGTGCGCGTCATCAAGACGAACGAAGAGCTGATGGTGGCAAGGCATACATCGGAGACGCTGGGCATGGGTGGGTAACGGGCGTGTTTGTTTTGCAGTGATTTGCAGGGGCACTTTGCCCAGCACGGTAAAAACCCCCTTTGTAAAGGGGGTCGCTCCGCGCCGGAAGGCGTGGAGCGGGGGGATTTGAAAATGGCCATGATTCTATCTCTATCGTTCCCATGCTCCGCGTGGGAACGCATCTCAAGGACGCTCTGCGTCCCGTCTAATACGTCTGCTGCTTGCGCAATATTTTTTACCTTTCAGGCAACAGGGGTTTCGGGTTATTATAAAGTATTATTTAAGGAGAATCGATTGCACCCATGAAGGATTTTCTCGTTGCAATAGGTTTTATCGCCGGTTGGATAATCCTTGTGAAATACGTCCTGCCGAGGATGGGCGTAGGCACGTGAATGAATGACACCTGCGGCCCCGCGGAGCGGGGCCGGAAGAAGAAAGCCGGTTCTGAGGAATAAAACGGCCCAGCCTCGGCGTGCCCAAATCTTGCGGCGTCAGGAGCCGGCTCCGACGCCACAGGGAAAAGCAGGATCAACCAGCCCGCGGCCTTTGTTTTAAAATCCCCCTGACAAGGGGGATTTAGGGGGTTTTGGTCTTTACCAGAATACGCTCTATCTTCTCCAGCAAATCCAGGTAGACGCCCTCGATATTATTCAAGACATCCTGATTGGCGTACCGGATTACTTCAATCCCAAGTCGATTCAACCTTGCCGTGCGTTGCTTGTCATACTCCTCAAGCTCCGCATGGGTATCCCCGTCGATTTCAATCGCCAGCATGAGTCTGGCGCAATAGAAGTCCACTATATAGTCCAGCAGCGGTTTTTGGCGCGTGAATTTAAGCCCGGCAAACTGACTGGCTTGCAGTACATCATGCCAGATTTTTTTCTCGGCTGGGGTGGGGGATTTGCGGTTGTTTCTTGCTTTTTCAGTAAGAGAGGTATCGTATGGGATAAAACCCCCCTTGCCCCCCTTATCAGGGGGGTAATTAGTGCGCTCTCCCCCTGATAAGGGGGAGTTGGAGGGGTTTTGTTCGCGCCCCTTACGCCATTTGGCGCGGGCTTCATGAAAAAAGTGGAAGACCATAACCTACTCCCTCTTCCTCTCCAGAAACGCGTACGCGCTGTGGTTGTGGATGGACTCCTGATTTTCCGCTTCGACCCTGAACCAGCTTATGCTCTTGATCTTGCCGAGGTTGACGGCGACGTCGCGGACGACGTCTTCGACGAACTTGGGGTTGTCGTAGGCCTTCTCCGTGACATACTTCTCGTCCACGCGCTTCAGGAGCGAGTAGACTGGCGCGCTTGCCGAGCGTTCGACCTTCTCGATGATATCCTCTATCCAGACGAACTTGCCGAAGCGCACGGCAACGCTCACCATGCCGCGCTGGTTGTGCGCTCCGCGCTCGCTGATTTCCTTTGAGCATGGGCAGAGCGTCGAGACCGGCACCCGCACTTCGAGGATAAAGTCCTTCTTCTCGGCCATGGTGCCGAGATAACGGCAGCGGTACTCCATCAGCCCCTTGGCGTTCGAGACTGGCGCGGCCTTCTCGATGAAGTAGGGGAACTCGACCTCAAGGTGCGCGGTCGTGGCGTTGAAGCGCTTTTTCATCTTGGCGAGGATGTCCGGAAAATTCCGCACGGTGATTTCGCGCCTGTGCTCGTTCAGGATTTCGATGAAGCGGGACATGTGCGTGCCCTTGAACTGGTGCGGAAGGTCGACGTACATGTTTATGGAGGCGATGGTGTGCTGGGTCTTGTTCTTCTTGTCGAGGACCGTAATGGGGTAGCTTATCTCCTTGACCCCGACCTTGTCGATGGCGATGCGGCGCTCGTCAGGCGCAGACTGTATGTCGCGCAGGGTCTTTTTAGTCTTCATGGTAGGTTGCGCTCGATGTGGCCGATTCCCAGACCCGCACCTTCGATACGGCGACGTTGTCGTCGTTTATGGATGCGGCAAGGTCCTGGTATATGTGGCGCGAGATATTCTCGGCCGTGGGGTTTTCCTTGTCGAACGGGGGGACCTCGTTGAGATAGGCGTGGTCGAGCCGGTCGATGACCGCCTTTGCCGCGGCCTTGAGCTTTTTAAAATCCATGACCATGCCGAGCGCGTCGAGTCTGGCCGCCGCTATGGATACTTCGACGCGCCAGTTATGTCCGTGCAGGTTCTCGCACGCGCCCTCATACCCGCGCAGGTTGTGGGCCGATGAAAAGTCCGTCTCTATGGTAAGTTCGTACATCTTTTTATTTTATCATATTCAAAGGACGGAGAAAGAAAAAAAGAGGGGTTGCGGGAATGAAGACGTCGGGATATGCCTTGACTTACCAACGGCCAAAGGCTTAACATGAATATCCGGCCGCGCTCGTTGTTGACGGGTCTTGGGCCGGATAATGGCATTCCATCGATAACTGATAACCGATAACCGATAACTGATAACTGATAACCGGAATGAAGGCCATCTGGCGTTTCTTTGCGTCGATAAAACTTACCATAGTCCTTGCCGCGCTTATCTGCATCGTCGCGGCATACGGCTCCGTCCTTGCCGTGAGGAACCAGGAGTTCTACAGGTACCTCGACCGGGTGATACTCCTGCCGTGGCTTGCAGATAAGGGCGCGACGTATTTCAAGCTCACGGGCTGGATATTCGCGTTAATTATCCTTACGGCCGTCTTTGCCGTGAATACCGTCGTGTGCACGGTTGACAGGTTATACGCCGTCATAAAGCGCCGCCTTCCCGCTTCGGCCTTCTTCCCTCAGATAGTCCATATCGGTTTTCTCATCGCGCTCCTCGGCCACCTGGCAGGGACCGTTGCCGGGTATAAGAGCGACGGCAATATCCTTTACAAGGACGTGCCCGTGCCGGTGCCGCACGAGCAGGGGCTTTCCATGCGGCTTGACGACGTCGAGGTCAGGCAGCGGCCGGACAAATCGAACGATATCTCGTTCGTGCGCACGCGGGTGACCCTCTTGAGCGGCAATGAGACGGTAAAGACCGGAGAAATCGGCATCAACAATCCCTTGATATACAAAGGCGTCGCCTTTTATCATATTGACGCTGGCAAGGCCCCGGCCGGTCTAGTGCTGGAGGCCGAAGGCCGCAGGTATGAGCTCGGCTTCAACGCCGCGCTAAGGGGAGAGACATCGGGCCCGTACGCCATCGGCACGGTCTATCCCGACTTTGCAATCGACCCGTCCGGCAGGCCGTCTTCGCGCTCCGAGGAGTTTCGTAACCCGTATATCGAGGTATCAGGCCGCGGCAAAAAGGGCTATCTCTTCATAGGAAGGCCCGGCTCGTCGGTTAATATCGCGGGCAGGAAGGTCTCGCTCGCCGATTATATCTACGCGCCGTATGTGATATTGAATATCAACAAAGACCCGGGCATCTGGCTGATAATCGCGGGCTCGGCCGTCCTGACCATAGGCATGCTCTTGTTGTTATTCCTGAGGGGCGAGCGCGCGGAACTCGTAAGCAGAAGACCAGGCGCGCGTTTGCGCAATGAGGAGGCCGGCGAATGACAGTAGAGATACTCCTTCTGCTCTTCTATCTCGTTGTTATCGTGGCGGCGAGCGAGATATTCACCAACGCCATCGAGATACTCGGCTCGCGCCTCGGTTTTTCCGAGGGTGTCACCGGCAGCCTTTTTGCCGCGGTCGGCACGGCCCTGCCCGAGACGATGGTGCCGCTCGTGGCCATCATAGCCGGAAATTCCGCGAAGGTTTCAGAAGAGGTCGGGGTCGGAGCCATACTCGGCGCGCCGTTCATGCTCTCGACCCTTGCGTTATTCCTCATGGGCATGGCGGCGTGGCATTGGCGCGGCCGCAGGGGCAAGGATGAAATCTCCCCTGAGCGCGGCGGGCTGAAGCGCGACCTGGAGTTCTTTTTATTCGCGTTCACGCTCGCCTTTCTTGTGGCCTTCACCCCGCACGAGTACCGCGCCGTGCGCGTCTTCGTGGCCTTCGTCCTGGTGCTGACCTACTTCTATTACGTGCTGGAGACGCTTAAGGCGAGCGCGGAACTCGTGGCCGGCGGCCACGGCGTGGAGGAGTCCAAGCCGCTCTACCTGTCGCTCATCTTCAAGGAGCACCTTGCCGGGGTTCTCGTTCAACTGCTCGTCGGCGTCGGTCTCATCATCGTCGGCGCAAAGGGCTTTGTATCAAGCGTCGAAGGCCTTGCCGGGATTATGCATCTGCCCGTCATAGCGCTCGCCCTGCTCATCGTCCCCATAGCCACCGAACTGCCGGAGAAGGTAAACAGCATCCTGTGGATACGCGGGGGCAAGGACACCATGGCCGTGGGCAATATCACCGGGGCGATGGTCTTTCAGGGAAGCCTCCTGCCCGCCATAGGCATCTTTCTTACGCCGTGGACGATAAACCTGACGGTCATGACGAGCTCGGTCGTGACGGTGCTTGCCGCGGCCTGGTTCTATCTGCTGGTCATCAGAGGCAGGAGGTTCAGGTCGAGGTCTTTCGCGGTCAACGGCATCCTCTACGTCTCCTTCGTGGCTATAGTGATATATATGATAGCCTTCGCCTGACCCCTCCTTTTATCCTTTTTCCCCTTCACGTCTTGACATACCGGGGCCTCGAACCTATCTTATTTTCATGAGGCGGCGCTCAGGCAATATCAGATTGCCTGAGCGCGATTCGCCTGAACGAACAAGAGATGAAAAAGAGGAGGTCATGTCATGACACTGCAAAACTTTTCGCTGTTTAACGAGGGTGCGGTTGCGGAGATAGACAGGTTTCTGGAGGATATCTTCCCGGCGGCCCTGGCGTATGCCGCGGACAGTTCGTGGAACAGGGATAAGCCCGGCAAGAGGGATGACGCGCCCGTCAGTCCGGTCATCGATGTAATCGAAAGGGATGATGAGGTGGTCGTGCAGGCAGAGATGCCCGGCGTGGCAAAGGAGGCCGCTGACGTCACCTTTGCCGGAGGCGTGTTGACCCTTAAAGGCGCGATATCCGCGCCCGGCCCTGAAGGGACAGGGCGGCGCATACATGCCGAGCGCTGCGCCAGGCCGTATGAGCGCAGCCTCAGGATTCCTGTGAAGGTGGACGCCGGACGGATTTCAGCGGCGCTCAAAGACGGTCTGCTGACGGTGACGCTCCGCAAGGCTGAGGAGCTCAAGCCGAAGAAGATTCAGGTGGAGATGGCATAGGCCGTTCGTTAAGGCACTGTAGATGACAACGGGCGTATCAAGCGCGGCATATGCCGCGCTTGCTGCGCCCGTTCTGTTTTAGGGTCTTATATGAATCTATGCGGAAGGAGGCGCGCCGCCCTGCTTCGTCTGCTTTATCACGCTCATGGCCGTGGCTATCATCGAGGACATATCCCCGAAGTTGGCCGGCAGTATCAGTGTGTTGCTCTGCTTGGCCAGATGGCCGAACTGGGAGACGAGGTTCTCCGCCACGCGAAGCTGCACGGCCTCCATGCCGCCGTCGGCCTTGATGGCGGCGGCGACGGACTTTAAGCCTTCGGCCGTCGCCATCGCCACGGCCTTGATGGCCTCGGCCTGGCCCATCGCCTCGTTTATCTGCCTTTGTTTCGCGGCCTCGGACTCGAGGACGACCTTCTGCTTCTGGCCCTCGGCCTTGTTGATGGCCGATTGTTTCTCGCCCTCGGACTGGAGTATCACGGCGCGCTTTTCCCTCTCGGCCTGCATCTGCTTTTCCATGGCGTTAAGCACGGTCTTGGGCGGGATGATATTTTTTATCTCGTAGCGCAATATCTTTACGCCCCAGAGCTTTGCCGCGTCGTTTATGGCCGCGACTATCGCGGCGTTGATGACCGTCCTCTCCTCGAAGGTCTTGTCGAGGTCGATCTTTCCCATCTCGCTTCTCATGGTCGTCTGCGCGAGCTGGGTGATGGCGAAGATGTAGTTGCCTACGCCGTATGAGGCAAGGCGCGGGTCCATGACCTGTATGAAGATGACGCCGTCGACGCCGACCTGGACGTTGTCCCTCGTGATGCATATCTGTTCGGGTATGTCCAGGGCCTGTTCCTTCAGGGTATGTTTGTATGCGACGGTATCGAAAAATGGCACGATGTACGTGACGCCCGCGTGCAGCGCGCCGTTGAACTTGCCGAGGCGCTCGACGACATACGCGCTCTGCTGCGGGACCACGCGCACGCCGCGTATGATGAATATGACAACAGCCACGACTATTCCGACCAGTACCCATTCCATAACCTAACCCCTCCTTGATTGAGAAAAGATAAACCTAATTATGTCAGGATACCCTTTTTACTCTGAGCCTTATGCCCTCTGTCGCGGTTATTTCGACCATAGCGTCTTCCGGGATGGCCTCGCTCGAGTCGCTTACGGCGTTCCATACCGAGCCGCGGTAGAGCACGTCGCCTTCGCCTCCGGCCGGTATCTCCTTGATTACCGTTACGCGCTGGCCGATATCGTCGGACATGACGGCGCCCTGGCCCGCGAACATCCGTCTGGCGGTCTTTCTGAACAGGATGAGCAGCAGGAGCGACGATATGGAAAACGCCGCAAGCTGCGTATTGGTCTCCGGCGTCATGCCCAGCCACGTGACAAGGGCGGTGACAAGGGCGCCAACGCCGAGAAAGGCGAGGACGAACGTGAAAGAGGCAAGTTCAATGACGATGAGGATTACCCCGGCAATTGCCCATACCATGGCAGGTGACAGGTGAGTTCCCTCCATAAAGCCCCTCCGTGTGAGTTTTATAATAAGATTACAGCAGGGTATGTATCATAACGCTTTTTTATATGGACTACAATCTAAAACAGATGGCAGGTAATGTATCTTATTTTGTGTCAGTAAAAGAAAAGGGGTATCTTTATAGCGGTTCCGCAACCAACTATAAGGAGATACCCCTATGGCCCAGAGAGCCACGATTGAGAATTTCTCACAAGCTGCG